>JAITNA010000095.1 GCA_031290715.1 Eubacteriales Family XIII. Incertae Sedis bacterium
AAGAAAGGCTTGTTTCGGCGCGTTTGTATTTTTGTGCGGAGAAAGAAGGTTTTATGATGCGAAAGATTCTATCTGTTGTTTTGCTTATATTTGTACTCGGTTTTGCTTTGTCCGGCTGCGGGGCGGGAAAAAGCGATGCCGCTGACGACGGGAAACTCAATGTCGTCGCGACGATTTTTCCCGAATATGATTTCGCCCGCGCGATTTCCGGGGGCGCCGCGAATGTCAGTATGCTGATCGATCCGGGTGCGGGCGTTCATTCCTTTGAACCCGCGCCGTCGGATATTAAGACGATACAAAAGGCAGATGTATTCATTTTTGTCGGCGGGGAAAGCGATGAATGGGCCGTCGATCTTCTTGATTCGATAGACACTTCGGCGATGAAAATCGTCCGGCTGATCGACTATGTTAACGTTGTCCCCGAAGAGTTGAAGGAGGGGATGACGCCGGAAGAGGAAGAAGCCGCGGAGGGGGGCGAAGCCGCGGAGGGGGAGGAAGAATATGATGAGCACGTTTGGGTGTCGCCGAAAAACGCGCTTCTGCTGATCGACGCCATCCGGGATGCGATGTGTGAAGCGGACCCCGCGAACGCGGAGCTGTATTCGGAAAACGGGGCTTCGTACAAGGCGGAGCTTGAAGCGGTAGACCGGGATATCGCGGCTGTGGTTTCAAGCGCGAAACGCGATAAAATCGTCGTCGCCGACAAATTTCCGTTCCGATATTTTGTGGATGATTACGGGCTTGAGTACGCGGCGGCTTTCCCCGGCTGCAGCGATCAGGCGGATGCCGGCGCCGCCACGATCGCATATCTGATCAATACCGTTCAAAACGAGGATATCCCCTATGTTTATTATGTGGAACTGAGCAATCAAAGCGTTGCGGAGTCGATCAGCGAGCAGACCGGAGCGGGGATGCTGCTCCTGAACTCGTGTGAAAATATCACAAAGGATGATTTTGAAAGCGGTATTACCTATGTTGACCTGATGAAGGCGAATGCCTTGAATTTGGAGAAAGGATTGAATTGATCATGGGCGTGCTGTTTGCCTGCGAATCCGTATCCGTGAAATATGATATGGGATTTGCTGTGGAGAATGTCAGTTTTGAGCTTGAGGCGGGGGACTATCTTTGTATCGTCGGGGAGAACGGCTCCGGCAAAACGACCTTATTGAAAACCATTGCGGGGCTTGTCCGCCCGGCGGCGGGAAAGGTCGATTTGAGGGGGGTCAAGCAAAGTGAAATCGGGTACTTGCCGCAGCAAACGCCCCTGCAAAAGGATTTCCCCGCCAATGTCATGGAGGTGGTGCTTTCCGGGCGGCTTGGGCGAAACGGGTGGCTCCCTTTCTATACGAAGCGGGACAAGGATTCCGCAAATGAGGAGATTGTGAGATTGAATATCGGGGATATCAAGTTTGCTTCCTATCGCTCGCTTTCCGGGGGTCAGCAACAACGCGCGCTGTTGGCCCGCGCGCTTTGCGCTACGGACAAGCTGCTGCTGCTCGACGAGCCGACCTCCGGGCTTGATCCGCTGATCGCTTCGGAGCTGTATCGCATTTTGAGGGAGCTGAACGAGCGGGGGCTGACCATCGTCATGGTTTCCCATGATGTCGGAAGCGCGGTTCATTATGGCAATAAGGTGCTGCATATGCAGACGTCGAAACTGTTTTTCGGGAGCCAAAACGACTATGTCGCTTCCGACGCGGGCCGGCGTTTGCTCGGAGGCGCGGCCGCGGGCCGGCGTTTGCCCGGAGGTACGGCGTATGTTTGAATTACTCGGTGAACTTTTTTCGTACCCGTTTGTCATTCGCGCGTTGGTCGTCGGGATCATGGTCGCGCTGTGCGCTTCCCTGCTCGGCGTCAGCCTTGTCCTGAAGCGCTACTCGATGATCGGAGACGGGCTGTCGCATGTCGGCTTTGGGACGCTGGCAATCGCTATGTCGCTGAATCTCGCGCCGCTTGAAGTTTCCATCCCGCTGGTGCTCCTGGCCGCTTTCCTGCTGCTTCGGATCAGCGAGAACAGCCGGATCAAGGGCGATGCCGCCATCGCGCTGATTTCAAGCAGTTCCCTTGCGATCGGCGTCGTCGTCATCGCTATGACGGTTGGTATGAACGCGGATGTTTGCAACTATATGTTCGGCAGTATTTTGGCGATGAAAAAGAGCGATGTGTATTTGAGCGTGGCCGTTTCTATCGCGGTCCTTGTTTTGTTCGTATTCTTTTATAATAAAATATTTGCGGTCACTTTCGATGAGAATTTCGCGAAGGCGGCCGGGACGAGGACAGGCGTATACAATATGCTGATTGCTTTTTTGACGGCTTTGATCATCGTGGTGGGCATGCGGATCATGGGCGCCATGCTGATTTCAAGCCTTATCATATTTCCCGCGCTGACGGCCATGCGCGTATTCAACAGCTTTCGGCGCGTGGTCATATGCGCGGCCTTTCTGTCCGTCATATGCTTTTTCATAGGCATTGTGTTTTCGTTCGCGCTCGATACCCCGGCGGGGGCGAGCGTCGTCCTTGTCAACTTGGCCGCGTTTGTTCTTTTCTTCGCGCTTGGCCGGATCAGAAAATTGGCGTGAGCGGTGGGATGTGCGCGGGCAAAATACCGACGCCGATTTTGCCCGCCCGCCGCGGCGCCGATGAACCGATAATGAACCGATATCGTATTTCAATTTTTAAAAGAAGGAGGAATTTGAGATGAAAAAGGGAGAAAAGGAAATAATGGCTGCGCGAGCGAATTTGAATTTGCTGTATTTGGCCATGGTCGTGATGTTGTGTATCGCGCTCGCGTCCTGCGGAAACGCCGCCGCCGACAAAAACTCGGCGCAGAAGAGCGCGCAGAAAAACGGAGGGGGAACGGCCGCTGTTTCATTGCCGGAGGACGAAAGCCCGGCACAAACAGACCTGGCGCAAACAGGTTCGGCGCAAGACGGCTCATCGCAAGCAGAGCCGACGCAAACGGACCCGATACAAGACGACGCGGGCGATATTATTCAAATCGGAGAGAAAATGTTTGTGGGGCAGATCAACGATATTTACGCGAATCCGGACGAGTATCTGGGGAAAACGATTCGCTACGAGGGCTTCTATATGTTCTATGACAACGAAGAAATGGACACCCATTATGATTGTGTGCTGCGCAACGGGCCCGGCTGCTGCGGGAACGACTCGCAGGTGGGATTTGAGATCATCTGGGGCGGGGCGCTTCCGAATGCCGACGATTGGGTCGAGGTGACCGGGGAAATGTCGAGCTATGAAGAGGATGGCTGGTCGTATTTGTACGTAAACGCGGCGGAGCTTCGGGTGCTTCCGTACCGGGGGAACGATACGGTTTCTTGATTTGTTACAACAGCCGTTTTGCCGCGAATCGGTTTTTGGATATTTCACAATCGCGAAAATTATTTTTTTTGAAATTTTACAATAATATTGATAGACTATTGCTTGTTGGTATAGTGTAAGTTTACAGGTTTCTGTAATAATATAATAAAAAGTGAGGTATATAAAATGGCAAAAATGAAGGCTTTGGCGATGCTCGGATTCGACAAAATCGGGTGGATTGAAAAGGATATTCCGGCCATAGGGCCGATGGACGCGCTTTGCAGGCCCTTGGC
>JAITNA010000025.1 GCA_031290715.1 Eubacteriales Family XIII. Incertae Sedis bacterium
TACCTTGCGGTAGACCTGATTTCGAGTCAGGCTCGTTATGACCACTTCGATACTCCTCCGTATTCAATTTTGCTGCTTCAATACCGATTTCGAATCATATTTGTATGATTTCGAGTCAGCCCCGTTATGACCACTTCGATACTCCTCCGCGTCCGCGCCGCAAGCCGGGCCGCGTGTACCCCGCGTCCGCGCCGCGCAAATTTTATTATAAATGATTTTTCGGCCGGTGGCTACTCAAAATTTGCGATTCAAAAATTCATGTGAGACACAAATGATAATGTCTTAATGAACCACAAATGAAAATGTCTGTGGTGGTGATGGGATGTTGCATTTGAAGGACGCGGCTAAGCCGCGTCAGATAAGAACAGATGGCGCAGCCATCTGAACAGTTTAGGCCTTGCGGCGGGCGTCCCTTGCGCCCGCCGCCCCCGCCGGCCATGAAAGTTCAATATCATAGGCTCATCGGCGGGCAAACATCTGAAAGCTGCAGGAACAGATAAGGAGACGAAAATGGCAGAATACAGGCAAGTCAAGATATTAGTGGATTCAACACTCGCGGCAGCATACAAGGACACTTGCCATGCGGCGGGTACTTCAATGGCAGAGGATCTGTCCCGGCACATGGCGGGATGTACAGGCAGTGCGACCGTCCGTACACAAATCCGAAATAAAAACAGGGATATGGGTACCCGCGGACGCAGACGCAAGGCATCTATGGAGTCCGTGTTATTGCTGGGAACGATTTTGGACAGGGAGAGCGCATATATGGAGCGAATCCCCGATAATCTGCAAGGCGGGCCCGCGTACGAATCCGCCGAAAAAACTGTGTCGGCGCTTGAACAGGCAATTGAGCTGTTGAACGAGGCGTTCTGAGGCCTATGGTACTATTCCGGGCGACTTGGGCGAATGCGGGGGGATTTCCCCCGGGAAATGCTGAGATGCCGACAAGTACTCCCGGAATGGCAGTATGACACAGTAGATAAATAGAAACATCTACGAAGCATTTAATGGTAGCATTGCCTTATCAAGAAATGAGGTGATGCAAATGGGAAAGGCGGAACTGACAATGGCAGAACAAAAGAAGTATGACGTTATCAAAAGCATTGTCGATCATGGCGGGAACAAAAATCGGGCAGTGATTGACCTTGGATGCAGCAGGCGAACTGTGGATCGGCTTGTGTCCGGATACAAACAATGCGGGAAGGCTTTCTTCCCGCACAAGAACAAAGGGCGAAAACCGGCGACGCAAATACCCGACAAAACAAAGAAGGACATTTTGGATTTGTACAATGCCAAATACTATGATGTATCCTATGCGTTTTTCAGGGAATTGCTCGAAAAGCACGAGGGCATTTTTGTCTCGGCAGGCACGATAAGGAATATTTTGATGGCTGAATATATCCTGTCGCCGCGGGCGAATCGCAAGACCATCAAAGACACCAAAAAAGCGCTTGAAATGAAAGCTGCCGAAATCAAGTCAACGCGGATTCTGAATGACATCCACAGAAAGCTTGTGAGTATTGAGGATGCCCATCCCCGACGGCCCAGAAGCGCCAATTTTGGAGAGGAACTGCAAATGGATGCATCCGTCTATGCTTGGTTTGGGGGGATAGATGCCCACCTTCATGCGGCAATAGACGATGCCACCGGTAATATTGTAGGCATGTATTTCGATTGGCAGGAAACCCTGCATGGATATTACCATGTATTTGGGCAGATTCTCAAGAATCATGGCATCCCCTACAAATTCCGAACAGACAAAAGAACGGTGTTTGAATACAAGCGCAGGGGTTCGACCCGTACGGAAGAAGATACCTACACGCAATTTGCCTACGCCTGCAAACAGCTCGGGGTAGGCATTGAAACCACCAGTATCCCCCAGGGAAAGGGGCGGATAGAACGACTCTTTGAAACATTGCAAGGACGCCTGCCAATCCTTTTCAGGCTGGCAGGCATCAACACCATCGAGGCAGCAAATGAATTCCTAGGTTCCTACATCGAAGAGTTCAATGCTAAATTCGGCCTCGGTCTAAATGGTATTCCTTCCGTGTTCGAAACACAACCATCTAATGAAAAAATCAATCTGACACTTGCCGTCCTCACAGAAAGGAAGATGGACGCCGGCCATGCGATCAGTTTTTTCAAGAAGTATTACAGGCTTATCGGAGAAAATGGGCAGCCTGTATTCTTCCGCAAAGGGACGACAGGATTGGTTGTCAAAGCGTTTGATGGCAGTATGTACTTTCAGGTTGATGAACAGATATTTGCATTGGAACAGATACCCTTGCGAACGGCGGCATCCAAAGACTTCACTGCCGCGCCTATGCAAGAAGAACAACGAAAACCGTACATACCCGCGCCTTCGCACCCTTGGAAAACCGCCAATTTTGAAAAATTCGCAAGAAGCCAACGGCATCGCATAGGTTCGGATATACCGACAGCGGGATAGATCGCACAGAAATGGAGGGCGTTAAGATGATACAGGCAAAACATTATACAGAGGAACTGATGGCCTGCGATTGGTTCGATATCACCGAGGAATACGAAGATCTTCTGCAGGAATGGTATGGCGATTCATCTGCGGCATACAGCACTGACGACGATGACTTCGCGGACTCATTTCGCGCACTGACAAAGAACTACCGCTTCTGGCATTTCGATGAAAAGCCCATGACTTCTTACGAAAGACTTCGAGCCCGCTACAATGCACTGCTCGACTTGCATTTAGGCCTCGTCGGACTTTACAAAGATTTCTGTGCTGCCCATAAGGAAGCCGCAGCACCGCGCGATAACGGACAGCGTAGAATCATCTCTGCTGATATCAAAGGCGGATGCAAACCTAACGAAGAAAGGGGGATATCGCATATCAATGGTGAATCCGTTGCATAAATATCTGTCGGCATCCGCTATCCTTTTATGGAAAGGCGGATGCCGCAGGCAACCAAACAACCAGTATTTTCCGTGCTTATGTTAAGCTGGTTTTTGAGACAAAATCATTTGTGCTTGACACTCAAAATTTGCGATTCAAAAATTCATGATTCAAAAATTCAAAAATTAACCCATCAAACCCATCAAAAATCACAACGCGCCGCAAGTCCTCACCCGCCAACCTGTTTCTTCGCGTCCTCGCGGCGTTTGCTGTCAAATGCACGGCGCGTTTTTACGCGTTCGTACAGCGCCCTGTCCTCTTCCGTTTCCGGCTCATAGGGCGGCACCGGCGTGGGACGGCCGCTTTCGGACAAGGCGACCATCGTAAAGAAGGCTTCCAAGGCGCGGCGTTTGCCATCCTCCAGAAAAAGGTTTTCCACATCGACGGTGACATAGACCTCCATTGAGGTCGTGCCGACATAGACGATCCGGCCGGTGCAGGTCAGAAAATTCCCCACATGCACGGGATGAAGGAATTGCAATTCATCCACACGGGCCGTGACGACATTCTTCCGCGCGTACTGGACGGCCGTACTGCCGGCCGCGGTGTCCATGATCTTCATGATCTCCCCGCCGTGGATGTTGCCGAAAATATTGGCCTGACTGGGTTGCATGGACATTGCGATGGTGAGCGTTGTATTCATGGCGTGTTCCTTTCTTCAATATCTATGAGAATGTTCTGACCGGCTCCGGATTATAGCGAAAACCGGCAAGCGATCCATAGGCGAGCGTGCGGTAAAGCTTGTCGGCGCGGACGCCGAGCCCGACCGTTCTCCGCGCGGCCGCAAGATCGTCACGGCTGCGGGAAAGATGATCATACACGATTGTATCAATAATATCCCGTTTTTTTCTTTTGATCTCACGCAGGAGCTGTGCGCCGGCCGGCCCGAATGCGAGGACGCGCGCGGGAATCGGCTCCGTCAGGGCGGCGTTCACATCCGCTTTCGTGAGCCGCATCGCCGCGTGGAGAATCAGGCGCCGAATGCGTGTTTCCGTATAACGTTTGGATTTCGTTTTTGCAATCAGCTCCTCGTAATCCTCCGCGGACGCCGCCGCGCGGAGCAAACGGTTTTCAAGCCCCTCGCCCGCCGCGTATAGTTCAGCCGCTTCCCCTCCGTCCATCGAAAGCAGCGAGTGGATGGCCGGCGTGAACAAAGCCGCGGGCAAGAGGATATCGCCATCCCCCAACCCGGACTCCCCCAAGCCGGATATTTCAGGCAGCAGCGGCTTCAGCACAGCCGCCGCCGCGGGCGGCAAATAGGACAGAGCTTCCTCAAACCGGCCGCGCCGCAGCAACTCGCGGATGGCCCCTGCCCCGGCAAATCCCGCGGACACAGCGGATGTAAATAAGGATGAAGATGAGGATGAGGACAGGGTGGACCCGATTCGCGGGACAGGAACAACATCAACAGCGTCCGCGGAGGAAAGCAAACTGATCTGTTTCAGATACTCGACCGCGAGGATATCGTTCGGATGATCGAGCAAAGCGGCGGCATCCTCGCCGAGCGTTTCGGCGACGGCCGACCTTCTGGCGGCGGGATAGGAAACGCCGGCCTTCATCCGATTTGCCATCTCCCGGGAAAAGGCCGCGCTTTCGCCGGCAAGCGCGCCGGCCACACGCCGAAGCCCGGAGGGCGACCCGCTTTCGCTCCCGAAAGCGATCGCGTCCGCGCATCCAAGCCCAAGCAGCATGCGAATCCCGCCGTGCGCAAAATTCGCGGCACCCGTCGCCGCGTAGACAAAAGGCAGTTCGAGTACGAGGTCCATCCCGTTTCGGACTGCCATTTCCGCTCTGTGATATTTGCCGATCAGCGCCGGCTCGCCCCGCTGTACGAAAGGCCCGCTCATCACGCAAACGGCGCGATCCGCGCCGGCAAGCCGCTTCGCCTCATTCAGACAATAAAGATGCCCCTTGTGAAACGGATTGTATTCGGCGATCACGCCTACGGTTTTGCTCATCCGTTCACCGCGCGAAACAGGACGGGGGCGTCATTCGTCCATCTGCGTCCGGTAAGCCAGCTCCTTGATCTCGTTGCGATTTTCCACGAGCCGATCGCTGATGCCGTCAAACGTGTGCTGCAGATTTTTAAACATATCCCCGAAATACTGCCCGTTCAAATACTCCATTTTTTCCTGGAAATCAAACAGCACCTTGTCGATATAATCATACGTGCTCATCTTCAATTGTTTCGCGCCGGACGACGCGCTTTCCTCGATGTCTTTCGAGCGCTGCTTGGCCCGCGTCGTGATCTCATTTTGATCGACGAGAATTTCGGCCCGCTGTTCCGCGTCCCGAATAATGGTTTCGTATTCTTCCTTCGCATCGTTGAGGATACGCTCACGTTCGTCCTTGATGAACTGCGCCTGCTGAATCTCATCGGGCAACGCCTTCCTGAGGTCGTCGACAATTTCGAGCAGTTCGGCCTTATCGACCATGATCTTGTTTGTCAGCGGCACGCCGCCTGCGGTATCGCAAATCTCTTCGATCTCTTCCAGCAAATCCAAAACTTTCATGAAACAACCTCCGACGCACGTCTTTCTCTCTTTTTACAATAAAATAACTACGCTGATTATACCACACTCACAGCTGTTTGCCGCGATTTTTCATATATTCAAAAACCTTTTTCGGAACGAGCCCCTCAATATCCCCGCCAAGGCCGAATACCTCTTTCACAATGCTCGAGCTGATGAACGAATGCGCCGGGTTGGTCATGAGGAAAATCGTTTCGACCCCGCTGTGAAACAGCTTCGCGTTCATCTGCGCAATACGAATCTCATATTCGAAATCCATCGCCGCGCGCAGTCCGCGGATGACCGCCGATATCCCATTTTGATTCACGTAATCGGCCAGAAGCCCGCCATATGACGCGACTTCCGTGTTCACAATATCTTCCGTTGCGAGCCGGATCATCGCGGTTCGGTCCTCCGTGCTGTAGAAAGGCGCTTTCTCGCTGTTCACGAGCACCCCGATCACCAGCGTATCGCAAAGGCGCGCCGCCCGCCTGATCACATCAAGGTGTCCGTCAGTGATCGGGTCAAACGTCCCCGCATACAGCATCTTTCCCATTCTCATATCTTCTCCAAACTTATTATCTCAAACCTTATCACATCGACCTCCGTGTTTCCATAGTGCCTTGTTTTCAGCAGTTCAAACGCGATAGGAAGCGCATACCTTCCCTTTCCGCGCTCGCGCTCGATCACAATCAGGGCGCCGTCCGCAAGGATCTCCGCAGCGGCGAACGCGGACAGAATATCTGCATATTCGCACAAATCGTAAGGCGCGTCAATAAGAACAATGTCAATTTTTTCATGGATCCGGGCAAACGACTGCCGCCAGCCGCACAGGAGCGGCACCGCGCGATCCTCCGCGCGGACCGCCGCGACATTCTTTTTCACAAGAGCGATCGACTCCGGCGACAGGTCGCAAAAATACACACGCGCCGCGCCGCGCGAAATCGCTTCGATGCCGAGCCCGCCCGAGCCCGCAAACAAATCAAGGCAGACAGCGTCCGGCAAGTCCGGGGCAAGCATACTGAAGATCGCCTCTTTCACGCGGTCCGTCGTCGGCCGTACCCCCTCGCTCTTCGGCGGCGTCAACCGCCTGCCCCCAAATTCACCCGCGATCACTCTCATTCTTTCACTTCACCCGTCCGCGCGCCCAAACTCGGCGCGCATTTCTTCCAAGCGTTGGCGCAAGGCGGCATTTTCAGGATGTAATAATTGCGGATCGGCCGCAAACAATGCCGACGCCGCCGCGCTCACCTGCCTGACGACGCGAAGGTGCTTCGCAGGGTCGGCAATCCGCAGCTCCGGCAGCCCGTGCTGTCGTACGCCGAACAGATCGCCGGGACCCCTGAGCTCAAGGTCCATCTCCGCGATCCGAAAACCGTCGTTCGTAGCCGCGAGCGTTTCCCCGCGCTTCCTTGCGACCGGCGAGCCGCTGTCCGAAATAAGGACGCAGTAGGATTTCTCCGCGCCGCGCCCCACCCTGCCGCGCAATTGATGAAGCTGCGCAAGGCCGAAGCGCTCCGCGTTTTCCACGATCATCACCGTCGCGTTCGGCACATTGATCCCTACCTCGATGACGACCGTAGCGACGAGCAGGTCAAGCCTGCCGCCGATGAAATCCGACATGATCCGTTCTTTCTCCCGCTGCGGCAGACCTCCGTGGACCATCGCGACGCGGCGCGCGGGAAAACGCGCCGTCAATTCCTCGGCCAAGCCTTTCGCCGAACGCAAGAACCCGTCCGCACCGCCGCCAAATCCGATTTCGCTGCCTGCTTCTGTTTCTCCGGCTTCGTCTGTGATTTCGCCGATTTCGCCGGTTTCTCCCGTTTCTTCCGCTTCCTCGATCATGGGCGCCACGACATAGACCTGTCGGCCCTTTTCCATTTCGCTTTCCGCGAAATCGTAGACCTGATCCCGCTTGTCCGAAGCGACATAGCGCGTCCTGACGCGCTTGCGCCCGGGCGGCAGCTCGTCCAAGACGGAAATATCAAGGTCCCCGTACAAAATGAGCGCCAAGGAGCGCGGGATCGGCGTCGCCGTCATGACCAAAACGTCGCTCCGCTCGTCCTTCTCCCGCAAGCGCAGCCGCTGCCCCACACCGAAGCGATGCTGCTCGTCCGTGATCGCCAGTCCAAGTTTCGCGAAAGCTGCATCCGGCTCAAGGATGGCGTGCGTCCCGATGAGCACATCGATTTCCCCCGCGGCAAGGCGCCCTTTCGCGGCGGCCTTTTCCTTTGCCGTCAGCCCCGCCGCCAGATAGCCGACGCGGATTCCCGTCCCGTCAAAAACCTTTTCAAACTCCGCAAAATGCTGGGCGGCCAAAATCTCGGTCGGAACCATGAGGGCCGTTTGATAACCGCAACGCGCCGCTTTGAAGGCCGCCGCCATCGCCGCGGCCGTCTTGCCCGATCCGACGTCGCCCTGCAAAAGCCGGTGCATGGGGACGGCTTTCTCCATGTCCCCGTAGATTTCGCTGATCGACCGCCGCTGCGCGTCCGTGAGCGAAAACGGAAGCATCCGCGCAAACTCGTCAAGGCCGGGGCCTCCGAACGCGATCCCCTTTTTCCCGTCCCTTTCCCGCGCGCGAATCCAAAACAATCCGGCCTGAAGCAGAAACAATTCTTCAAACACAAGCCGCAGCCGAGCGGCCTTCAGCGCGTGTTCATCCGGCGGGAAATGGATGCTATGGAGCGCGTAGGGGGCCGGGGCCAGACGGTATTCCGACGACAAAGCTTTCGGCAGCGCCTCCGCAAACAGCTCCGCATAGGGCAGTGCCTGCCGCACAAGGCCGCGCAAAAACCGCTGTGTCACCCCGGCCGTCAGCCCGTAGACCGGTACGATCCCGCGCCCGCCCGGCGTATCCTTCGGAGCGCTTTCCTCCTCCGTATCGCATTTCTCAAAATCCGGGTGCGCCATAGACGGCGCGCCGAAACCGCGCTGCGCCGTTCCATAGACCCAAAACCACTCCCCCTTCCGAAAGGCATGGTTCAAATAGCGATGGTGAAAGAACACAAGCCCCATGCTGCCGCTCCCGTCCGTGACCGTCACCCGCATCGGGGGCTTCGCCCGCGTCCGCGCGGCAAAAGGCGGGACGCTCACATCAAGGACGCGCGCGCGCACAAGCGCCGTTTCGCCGTCCTTGAGCTCGCAAATCCGCTTTGCGCTGCGCCGATCCTCATACCTGCGCGGATAATGCCGCAGCAAATCCCCCACCGCAGTGATCCCAAGCGCCGAAAGCCGCCGCGCCCGCGACGCGCCGACGCCGGCAAGCATTGTTACGGGATCGTCCGCGCTACGTTTCCCCATTCTCCACCTCGCGCAGCTCCCCGCCGCCGTCGTCGACAAAGATGACCCTGCGCTTCGACAGCTTTTCGGAAAGCGTCCCGACAAAAACCATGCTGATGAATCCGGCTTCAATCCCGATGTCGAGCGGAATCTGCGCGCGAAGCCGTTTCGCGAGTACAGAAGCGGACTCGCGGACGCTCGTGCCGAATTTGAAAATCAAAAAAAGCTGAAGATTGAGCCGGCCCTCTTTCACGCGCGCTTTCACAAACCCGCTCCCCTCTTCCGGATTGCGCTCGGCCCCCCTGCGAAACTTGCCCCGCGGGTCCGACACGATCACGCGCCCGTCAAAACCGTCGATCACGCGTCCGCAAAGGCTCTCGACCACGCGAAGATTGACCTCGATCGCACCTTGCCCGTTATCCTCCCGATAAATCATGCCTATTCTATTACCTCGGTAATAAACGCAAAAACCGACCCGGCAGCCCCGAATCGGTCAAAATGCTTCACAAGCCCGCGGCGCTATACGGCCTTGGTCACCTTGCCCGCGCGCAGACATTTGGTGCAAACATTGATGTGCTTGACCGTACCGCCCTCGTTGACCTTGACAGACTGAATGTTTGCGTTCCACTTCCTCCGCGAATGGCGGTTGGAATGCGAAACGTTGTTGCCGGACGTCTGTCCCTTTCCGCAAATTGCACATTTCCTCGACATCTTCTCGCTCCCTCGCTTCCGTATCCATTATATTCCATAAAAACAGCCCGCACAGGCCGTTTCCTTGCAAACGTACGTTAAATAATTTAACATAAGGACAAGATGATTGCAAGTATATCTTTTTGATTGAGAAAAAATGGAGTAAACGCTGATATGCCATTTGATAATTTTGTCGTCGGCGCCGTTGCGCGCGAAATGGACTCCCTGCTTACGGGCGCGCGCGTAGACCGCGTCTATCAGCCGGAACGCGAAGAAATCATCCTCTGCCTGAACACCCCGCCGAAAGGCGGCGCGGCGGGCGGGCGGTACAATCTGCTCATTTCCGCGAACAGCGGCCGCCCGCTCATCTACCTCGCGGAGCGCCGCGAAGCCGGGCCGCAAAACCCGCCGGGCTTTTGTATGCTCCTTCGGAAGCATCTTCTCGGCGCGCGCGTGCTTTCGGTTTCACAGCCGGGTCGCGAACGCATCGTGAACATCGCGTTTTTGACATCCGGCGAGCTTGGCCTGCACGAGGAACGTACCCTCGTGTTTGAGCTGATGGGGAAACACAGCAACATCATCCTGACCGAGCCCCGCGAACATTCGGCGGCGCGCATCGTGGATGCCATCAAACGTATTTCCTTTGACCGGAGCCGCGTGCGGCAAATCCTGCCCGGCATGGACTATCTGCCGCCGCCCGCCGGAAAGGGAATCAGCCCGATCATGGAGGAGGAAACCGCCGGCCGGCCCGGGAACAGCTTTTCCTCTTACGAAGGGCTCGCGGACGCGGGGACCTACGCGCCTTGTATTTATTATGAACCCGATGGAAATCCCGCGGACTTTCACGTCTTTCATCTTCATGTCTATGAATCGCTGCGGGTCCGTGACTTCGCGAGCGTCAGCGAAATGCTTGAAACATGGTATGAAACGCGGGAAAACGCCGTGCGGATCAGCGGCAAGTCCTCGGATTTGACCGCCGTACTGAAAGCGCGGCTCGACAAGCTCTGCCTCAAGAAACAGCGGCTCAGCGAAGAAATCCTCGACGCGGGGAAAGCCGATGAGCACCGCCATCTCGGGAACTTGATTACCGCCAATATCTGGCGGCTCGAAAAAGGCGCGGCGCGAACGGAACTCGAGGACTATACAGAGGAAGGGCAAAAGCGCCTGATCGAACTCGACCCGCGGCTCACGCCGGCGCAAAACGCCCAGCGTTATTACAAAAGATACAGCAAAGCGAAAACGGCGGCGGTGGTCAAAGCGCAGCAGCTTGCGGAAACACAGGAGGGCATCGACTATCTCGAGAGCGTTTCCATGTATTTGGATGCCGCGAAAATCCCCGTTGAAATCGACGAATTGCGGGCCGAATTGATCGAAATGGGCTATCTTCGGGCGCGCAAGGCGCCGCCGCGCAAACCCGGGCGGGCGGGCGGGCCGAAAGGCGCGGGCGGCCGGAAAGCGCCGATTTCCCCGATCTCCATCACGCTGCCCTCGGGCGCAAAAATCCTCGTCGGCCGCAACAACCGCGAAAACGACGAACTGACCCTGCGGCAAGCCGCGCCGACAGACATCTGGCTGCACACGAAAGACATTCCCGGTTCGCATGTAATCCTAAAGATGGCAAACACACGCTCGGAATCGGCGCGGGCGCCGAAGCCGGACACCGCGGGGGAGAATGTGAACCCGGCAGCGGAAGCGGACCTGCGCGCGGCCGCGGCGATCGCCGCCTGGTACAGCAACGGCCGGCAGTCGGAAGGCGTCCCCGTCGACTACACGCTCGTCAAGTACGTCAAAAAACCGTCAGGCGCCAAACCCGGCTACGTCATATTCACACACACTCGCACGCTCTACGCAGCCCCCGCCCTGCCATGAGCGCCTATTTGCCGAATCTCGGCGCTTTCAGGCAAAACCTGCCGCTTCAACGTACGCGGAGTAC
>JAITNA010000055.1 GCA_031290715.1 Eubacteriales Family XIII. Incertae Sedis bacterium
TGTTCCATTATGATTCTGCCTCCAAATCCATTTTCTCACAAAAAAACAACACACTGTGTCGTCAACCGGTCTTACATGTGAACCACAGCACGTTGCAATGTAATAATAACACCTTCGCATCTCTGCGCGTAAGCGTTTTTTGCACGGGAGAAATGCAATATGAAAATTTATCAGGAACTATTTGTGTTTTTTGTGGTATAATAAACGCGAGG
The DNA here is from genome assembly GCA_031290715.1 of Eubacteriales Family XIII. Incertae Sedis bacterium. Classification (GTDB taxonomy): domain Bacteria; phylum Bacillota; class Clostridia; order Peptostreptococcales; family Anaerovoracaceae; genus JAITNA01. The sequence continues at coordinate 213 of JAITNA010000055.1, forward strand.
ATTGGTTTACCTGTTTTGGTTCCCGGGGATGTAAAGGTCTCGACGGGGGTGATGAAGCGGGACAAGCGAGCCGTAGTCGCCGAGTCTACGTTAAAAGCGGCACAACGTTTTATTAAACGGCAAAGAAAAAACCAATCTCGCCTTCGCAGCTTAGTCTGCGCGCGACGTCGGCCCGAGTTCACCTGCAGGTTCGGATCCCGGCGCCAATTATGCAGGAAAACCCTATGTGATTTCTCGGTAGCATAGGGGACCCACGAGATAGCCGATCCTGCGCCGCGCCTGTGATGCGCGGGTGAGGCGAAATAAACTATCGCAGGATGCGCTCGGAGAAAATCCCGACGGAAACGCTTTCGGACGTGGGTTCAATTCCCACCATCTCCACCAATTTGACTGTCCATATGGGATTTGAGAGGCTCTTTGCTTTTCAAATCCCCGGACTTGTTGATTTCCGTTCCGGGGCGCATAGGCAATCTTTCCGGGACGGGCAGCCCGGCCATTTCAAGAATGTTGAACCATGTATGGAAACGATTTTTGAGCCGGCCCACGATTTCCTTATCCATGTCAGCCCTATGCGGATTGCGTCCGAGTTCCTCCGATTTTTGCACGACAAGTGCGAGAAGCTCCTTGTCTGTTTCAGAAAAAGGCGTCCCCGGCCGCCAAAACTTCGGCGCCGGCTGGCTCATGTGCTTTTTCTTTTTTTTCTTCTTTTCCTTTCTGATTTTTTTTTCGTTCTCGTGTTGGGTACTCCCCATAAAAAAATACCTCCCTCGGTTCAAGCGAAAACCAAACCAACTACAAAATGCAAACCGTCAGCGATGCGTTTTGCGGGCGGTTGACGACCCGGCCGTCCTCGAGCCACTGCGGGAAAATCTCCCCGCCGCTGCAGCTGCCTTGGAAAGACGAGCGGAGGATCGTCGCTTGCAGCAGCCGCAGTTCCGCAAGGGTATCCGCGCCGAGCGCCCAACCGCGCGCCGCGCAGGAATACAGGAGTATCCCCCGGCCCTGCGCTTCCCGCTCCGCCAGTTCGGCGACCTCGCCGGCAGACCGCATGACCTCGTCAAAGCTCATATTCACAAACGAAATCTTTCCTCCGACCGGGATGTTGCCGCAAAGAATCGCGCCGCCGTTCCCGTCGCCCGACAAACAGCTTCGGATGATTCGTTCCCCGCTTGGCATATCGACGACAAAAGGCATTGTTACGAGATTGGCCAATCCGCCCGGCTGCGCAAGGCCCGCGTTGACCAAGAATTGTTCCGCCGGAATGCCGTCGATCTCCGCCAAAATATTCTTGAAAGAAGCGGTCGCCGTTCCCGTCGGCGCAAGCAGGTTTTCATCATAAATTACACTGGAGATAAAAGTCGGGACAAGGTTTCCCGTGATCGCGACCAATACGAGCGACGACGTATACGCCTTCCCGTTATAGAGCGTATAACAGCGGCTGTAGTCCGCTTCGTTCGATATGGGCAGCGTCCCGAACACAGGCGCCTGATATTCCGTCAGCTCATTGAGCTGATTGACAAATTCGTCGCCGCCGATCGTCGCCATGAACGGCACGAAGGACAGAAGCAGTTTCGGACTTTCCCGCAAAGGCGCAATCAGCCGCCCGTAAAGCCCGGAAACCGCGGCGGGCATATCGTCGCCGACCGCCGCCGACATCCCGGTATGAAATTCCGCGTCGTCGCTTGTGAACACCGTCAGCGAAAGTCCGCTCGTCGTGATCTGATGGTTCACGCCTTGCGTCGTCGTCGTAGACCCCACGATCTCAAAAGGCATCACATCGCAGATGGCTTCGACGAAACCATTATCCACAAAATCGGCGTTACAGTGCAGGATTCCAAACGAATGAGAAAGCAGCCCGCCCTCCAAATCCAAGGTCTGCTGCACCTCCCCAATCGCCATATACACATCGTAAAGCTCCTCCGTATACCCGCTCAACATCCGAATCATCTCTTTTCCCTTCCCTTTCCATGCTGCTCTTTACAATAGCTTACTCCCTCTCCACCATCCCCTCTCCTCCGTTTTGAATCAAATCCTTGATCACTTCCCCTGCCAAAATAAGGCCGGCCGCAGCGGGCACAAACGCGTTGCTCGCGGGAATCTGCCTGCGGATCGTGCAATAACGCGCCGTACCGGGCGGGCAGACACAACCCGTGCGGCAGCTGATTTCGTCGTCCTCGATCGGCGTCAGGGGCGCTTCCTTTGAATAGACCACCTTGACGTCCTTCACGCCGCGCGCCCGAAGCTCCTTGCGCATGACCTTGGCCAAGGGGTCCATCTCCGTCTTGTGGATGTCCGTCACGACGAAAGCCGCCGCGTCAAGCTTGTTGGCGGCGCCCATCGCGCAGATCACGGGTACGCCCGCCGCTTTCGCGCGGACGATCAACTCGATCTTGCCGGTCACCGTATCGATCGCGTCGACCACATAGTCGTATCGCGAGAGATCGACCGTGTCCGCCGTGTCCGGCATATAGAACATCTTGAACGCGCCGACCTTGCAGCCGGGATTGATGTCAAGCACGCGCTCTTTCGTTACATCGACCTTGTAGCGGCCCACCGTGCTGTGCGTCGCGATGATCTGCCGGTTGAGATTGGTCAGGCATATTTTGTCGTCGTCAAAGAGGTCGATCGCCCCGATACCCGACCGCACGAGGGCTTCCACGCAATAGCCGCCCACACCGCCCACGCCGAACACGGCGACCGCGGCGGCAAAGAGCTTTTGCATATTTTCGCGCCCCAGTTGCAGGGATGTCCGCGCAAATTGGTCAAGCACCCGTATTCACACCGCCCTCATACCGCATTATTTCACACCGCCCGCACATCGCATTATTTCAAACCGTCCGCACATCGCCCTCACATTACAATACATTACATTAATAACATTATTTCAGTTTCGTTCGTTGTATGCGCCGCTCGGCATCGCGTTTCGCGAGCGTATCGCGCTTGTCGTAGAGCTTCTTCCCGCGCGCGACGGCAATCTCCATCTTCGCAAGCCCCCGGTCGTTCAGGTAGATACGCAGCGGCACGATCGTCAGCCCCTCCCGCTTGACCTCCGCAATGAGTTTGCGGATTTCCTTTTTGTGTACGAGAAGCTTGCGCGGGCGCAGCGGGTCTACATTGAAGCGGTTGCCGTAGTCGTAAGGTTTGATGTTCATGCCGAGGATGAAAAGCTCCCCGCCGATGACGCGGGCATAGCTCTCCGCAAGGCTGACCTTACCCTGCCGCAGCGACTTGATCTCCGTACCCGTGAGCACGAGCCCCGCTTCGATCGTTTCCTCTATGAAATAATCATGCCGCGCCGACCGATTGACGGCCAGCATCTTCCGGCTCGGGTTTTTTTTCATGCCCGGCTACCCGGCGGCCTCTGCGGTCCCGGTACCCCCCACAGCCCCTATGGTACTGAGCGGAAAGAGCCGGAAAAAGACCTTGCCGCGGATGTCGTCGGCCGGAATGCAGCCGATCCGCGGGTCCCTGCTGTCCAAACTCACGCGCCGATTGTCCCCCATGGCAAAGTAGGAATCCGCCGGAACGACGACGGGCGCCATCTCCCCCTCCGTGATCCCCTCTTTGGTATAGGGTTCGTCGAGCCGCGCGCCGTTTCTGTATACCGCGCCGTCCCTGACCTCGATCGTGTCGCCCGGCAGCCCGATGACGCGCTTGATCAGATTCTTTGTGCCGCCGTAATCGTCCGGAAGATTTGACCGGAACACAATGATGTCCCCGTGCTCGACCGCACCGAATACATAGGCCTGCTTCGCCAAAAATACATAATCCTGCGGGTGCAGCGTATCTTCCATCGAGTGCTCAAATACAATGGTAGGTTTGATGAATTGCAAAATAATAATAATAACAACGAACGCGATTGCGATATCGCGGAGCAGAAGCAGCATGCCCTTCCAGATTGAGGGCTTGTCCTCCAAAATCACATCTTCCTGCGCGGCATCGTCCTCGGCCCGCGTATCCCCCTCTTCAGAATCGGCGCTGCCCATGGCCCGCGGCCGCGGATCGGTCCAATTTTCTATTTTTTCAGTTTCAAACGACATCCGAGTCCCTCCGCGATCTGTACGAAGCCTGCCGGCGGGGCGGCTTCAAATCTCTTTCCGCCGAGGTAATCCAGACTGCCCCGTCCCGCCGCGATCTCAATCCGATAAGCGTGAAGCAGCTGTGTCGTCAATCCAAATCTTCGCGTCGCCAAATGGTTTGCCGCCGCGTCCCCGTACTTTCTGTCCCCGACGACAGGAAATCCCGCCTCGGCCAAATGCGCCCTGATCTGGTGCGTCCTCCCCGTGATCAGCTTCGCTTCCGCCAACGTATATCCCTTGCCCGCGCTCAGCGGGCGCGCTTCCGTTTCCATCAAAATACCTTCGGCCGCGCCCTCCGGCAAGACCACCGTCACACCGCGCTCCCGATCCCGCGTCATGCGGTTTGTCAGGCAAAGCTTCTCTTTCATCGTACCTTTCACCACCGTCAAATAATATTTCCCCACGCTTTGCGCGCCGTTTTCGCCGTCCGCGCCGCGGATCATCGCCGTCATATCCCTGAGCGCGCTCAGGGTTTTCCCGAACATGACAAGACCCGTCGTGTTGCGGTCAAGCCGATTGGCCGGCGCGGGCGTGAAGGTTTGCGTGCGCCCCGGCGCGTAACTGCCGGTTTCAATCAAGTAGGCAATCACCTGATTGGCCAGCGTGTTTTTCTTTTCCTTGCCGTCCCCGTGCGTCAGCAGCCCAAAGGGTTTGTTCACCACGAGTATGGCCTCGTCCTCATAGATTATTTCAAACTGCTTCCTCGCCTTCATCCCCTCCCTTTGGGGAAGAAAACCCTCAACCTGTTCTTCGGGGAGATATATTTCAACCACATCGCCCACGGCCAGCAGGGTGTCCGCGCCGGCTCTCTTTCCGTTGACCTTCACATCCTTGCGAATGACCCGATAGATGAAAGAGAGGGGGGCGCTCCTCAAATATTTTTTCAGAAAGCGGTCGAGCCGGCGCCCTTGCTCATTCTCGCCGATTTCAACGCGAACCATGCTATCCGGCGCACTCCTAAGCTTTCCCGCTGCAGCCGAGCACGTTCGCGATCTTGCGTTTGACCATATCCTTGATGGCGCCGCGGGCCGGCGAAAGATACTGCCGCGGGTCGAAGTCGCCCGGATGGAGCGCCATATGCTCGCGGATCGACGCCGTCATGGCGAGCCTGAGATCGGAGTCGATATTGATCTTGCAAACCGCGCTCTTCGCCGCCTGCCTGAGCATATCCTCCGGAATGCCGATGGCGTCCGGCATCGCCCCGCCATACCTGTTGATCTTCGCCACAAGCTCCGGGATCACAGACGACGCCCCGTGCAGCACGATCGGGAACCCCGGAAGCCTGCGCGAAACCTCGTCGAGAATATCAAAGCGGAGCAGCGGTGTCTGCCCGGGCTTGAATTTGTACGCGCCATGCGAGGTGCCGATGGCGATGGCGAGCGAGTCGACGCCCGTTCTTTCGACAAATTCCTGTACCTGATCGGGATCCGTGTACGAATGGCTCTCCACCTTGACATCGTCCTCGACGCCGGCCAATTGCCCCAGTTCGCCTTCCACGCAGACACCGCGTTCATGCGCGTATTCCACAACTTTTTTCGTAACCTCGATATTCTCCGCGAACGGATGTGAGGAGCCGTCGATCATGACAGAGGTAAAGCCCCCGTCGATGCAGGACTTGCAAACCTCAAAATCCGCGCCGTGGTCAAGATGCAGGCAAATGGGCAGCCCCGTGTCCTCTATCGCCGCGTCGACAAGCTTCATCAGATAGACATGCTTGGCGTATTTGCGCGCGCCCGCGGACACCTGGAGGATAATCGGCGCGTTTTCCTCTTTCGCCGCTTCCGTAATCCCCTGCACGATCTCCATATTGTTGACATTGAACGCCCCGATCGCGTACCCGCCCGCGTATGCTTTTTCAAACATTTCTTTCGATGTAACCAATGGCATAATATCCCTCTCTTTCCCTATTGCGTTTCGCGTTTCGCGTTTTCTTATCTGATCAAGATTTCGATAATTTCATCCGGGGTCGCCCCCTGCGGGATCGTGAACGTACCCGCTTTCAATTTGGTATCGGCATTCTTCGACATCACCGCGCTGAGGAATGCCTGCTTGTCCGCGATCAGCCCCGCCGTGAGCAGCCTGTCCGCAATCACGGCCGCCGCATCGCCGCTGTTCACCGTGAACTTCACCGGCTCGCCCCCCACCGCGGGCGGCGCTGTTTCGCCGCTGTCCGCGGGCGTTTCGATTTCCGTGTCCCCTGCGGCGTCCGTGCCGGGATTCACCTCCGCGCCCGTATCCGTATCGGCGCCCGTATCCGTATCGGCGCCCGCGTCCGCGCCGCCTATGACCTCCGAGCCGCCCTCTGCCCCCGCGCCCTCCGGCGGCAGGACAGGGGCTTCATAACTGCCCGAGCCGTCAGCCGCCAACGTAGGATATTCCAAAATCACACCGACGCGCGTATAGATCAGAAAAGCCGCGGCAACAATAATCAGCACCGCAACAATGGCATCGCTTTTGTTATAAAAAAAGTCGCGCATAACACCTCGCACCGTTTGAATCGTTTCGGCCGCGATACCGTACCGCCATCGTCAGCCCATGACTCGCCGCAAACCGCGATGTGAACAAAATCGGCTGTTGCAAACCGGGTACAGACCTGCCCGCATCACGTAAGGAACAGTTAAATAATAACCTGCGCATTTCACTTGTCTTTTTTCCGACATGCTACGTTGCCTTTTTTCCCTGTGCTTCAGCACAGTTGGAAAAACGGACAGCGTAGGTGGCAGAACCCGCTGATACCACCAGTATCAACGGAACCTGCCGCCTTGCCTGCCGAAAAAAATCCT
>JAITNA010000060.1 GCA_031290715.1 Eubacteriales Family XIII. Incertae Sedis bacterium
AGGATTTTTTTCGGCAGGCAAGGCGGCAGGTTCCGTTGATACTGGTGGTATCAGCGGGTTCTGCCACCTACGCTGTCCGTTTTTCCAACTGTGCTGAAGCACAGGGAAAAAAGGCAACGCAGCATGTCGGAAAAAAGACAAGTGAAATGCGCAGGTTATTATTTAACTGTTCCTAAAGGTTCTTTTCACGCGCTGACTTAGAAAGCATTTGCGGAATAAAAGTTTTCTGACTTTCGGTGCGGGGAAGTCACGCTATATTTTGAGGGTCGATCGCGACCGGAAAGGAGTGCGAAATGGCAGGCAGCAACAACGAAACGTCGCCGATGCTGAACACCGGGGAACGGGGCCTGAAGAAGCACAATCTCAGCACGGCTACTGTCGTATTCATGGTATTTGCGCTTTGCGCGGCGGGCTGCTACGGCATTGAGGATATGATCCCGTGGGCAGGGCCGGGCATGACGCTGATTATTCTCATCGTTCTGCCTTTTGTCTGGGGGATGCCGTTTGCGTTGGTCGCGTCCGAGCTGGGGTCGGCGCGGCCGCAGGAAGGCGGTTATTACAAATGGGTGCAGGAAGCCCTCGGCGAATTTTGGGGGTTTCAGGCCGGTTGGTGGCGCACGATTTCCATCTATATCGACAACACGCTCTACGTCGTGCTCGCGGGCGGCTACCTCACCGGGATGTTTGGATTGAATAAGTATGAGTCGTTCGCGTTCAAGGCCGCGATGATTCTCCTCTTTATGTGGATCAATATCCGCGGCGTCAAGGATGTGGGCATCGTCACGAACGCCCTTTCGGTATTCGTGATCGCGGCGTTCGCGATGGTGGCGGTCATCGGCTTCGTGAACTGGGGCGGCAATCCCTTTGACCCCATCACGGCCTACCCGATCGAATCGCCGACCGACTGGATTTTCTACATCGGCGCGGGGCTGTCGATCGGCATGTGGATGTATTCCGGGTACGAGTCCATGTCCACGATCGCGGGCGAACTCGAAAATCCGCAGGTTATACCGAAAGCGACCCTCATTACCGTACCTCTCATCATGGCGACGTACATCATCCCGACAATGGCCGGCTTGTCCGCTTTCAAAACAGAGGGCGAAGATTTCAGCTTCGTCAATTGGGGCTCGGAAGGCTCGGACGTCATCGGATACTCCACTGTCGCGGATCACTTTCTCGGGCCGGCGTTCGGTATCTTCTTCGGCATCGTCGCCGTGATCGCGCAATGTTCCATTTATAATACCTATATCGCTTCGGGATCGCGCGGATTCTTCGCGCTGGCCGACGACAACCTCGCGCCGAAGTTCATGGTCAAGGTCGTCAAGAAGCATGGCGTGCCCTACATCGCCGTGATCTCTGTGGCCGTCGTCAATCTGGCGCTCTGCATGTTCGACTTTAGCGTCCTCGTCGTTGTGGATGTATTTCTCCTCGTTTCTTCCTACATCTTAGTTTATATCGCCGCGATGATCCTGCGGAAACGGATCAAGAGAGAGGACTATAAGTTCAAGATTCCGGGCGGCATGGGTATCCTGCGCGTCGTCTGTATCGTGCCGATCTGCATCGCTTTCATCTCCTTCCTCGTGAACGGGTCTGATTATTTCATTGGCGGCATGGTTGGGATTATCTCCGGCCCCATCCTCTATTTCATCTGGAAACGTTTCTACGGCGGGCTTTCAAAGAAAGACGCGGGGGCGTTCCCGAACAATCCGAAAACGGGGCTTGCGCTCGGCGATATGAAGCGCATTGCGGTCATGTTCCTGATTTTGACGGCTGTCGGCATCGGCGGCATCCTCTTCCTCCCGTGGTACGAAGCGGACTGGGTGTTCCCGGACGATTATGATATGACGCTCTTCGGCAGCCAGGGCGCGATGTGGACGGGCATTCGCGTTGCGACGGCTGTCAGCGGCTGCCTGACCGTGCTGTTTGCCGTACTGGGGCGCGCCGTCGAGCCGAAGTCGCAGAAAGTGTAGCAAGCAACCCGCAAAGCTTGCAGAAAGTTTCATAAGCAGGGTATAATAATGTTTCGGGGCAGGATGCCCCGGTACGATATTGCTGTCATTTGTCGGTATTACTATCATTTGAAGGAGGAAAAACATTGGGCATTCTGGCAATCCTCATCCTGTTTCCGCTCATCATCGCCCTCATCCTCTTGGCTGTAAAAAAGGATTCCGCAAGGGGCCCCATCGTGATTGTGTCGGGCATTGTGATCGGCGCGGCGTCGATCTTCTTTGCGGTTACGAACTTCAGCGGGTCGGTCAAAGACCTTTGGCTTTCGGGCTCAGAGGTGGACTTTGGGATCTTCTCCGCGGGGGGCGGGAATGCAGCCGAGATTTTGAGCTATGTGATGATGGTGATCGAGGCGGCTTTGGCCGTGCTCATCATCGTGCTCGGCATACGCCACAGGAAGTATTTGGCGTCAATCCTCGCGGCGGCGCAGGCCATCGCGCTCCTTTGGTTTGAGCTGGCCAAGGGGCATGAAATCAAAACAGCAAACTACATCTACATCGACAACTTCTCGCTCATCATGGTGCTGATCATCGGCGTGATCGGTTCCATGATCTGCATTTATGCCGTGGGGTATATGAAGGACTTCGCGCATCATCACGAGGGGGAACCGGACAGGCGGCCGCTCTTCTTCTTTTTGATGTTTCTCTTTCTTGCCGCGATGTTCGGCATCGTCGTATCCAACAACCTGATCTGGATGTACTTCTTCTGGGAGGTGACGACGCTTTGCTCATTCTTCCTCATCGGATATACGCGGACGCCGGAAGCGATCAACAATTCGTTCCGTGCGCTGATCATGAACTTGCTTGGCGGCTGCGCTTTTGTCGCGGCTATCATTCTGATGGGCTTGCATCCGTACATAGAGAGCTTTGAATTGTCCCAGGTTCTTGCAACCGGCGTTTCGCTGCACGAACAGGGCGTGGACGAGCCCGTATTCAACGCGATCATCGGGCTCCTTGCCTTTGCGGGTATCACAAAGGCGGCGCAGATGCCGTTCAACAGCTGGCTGCTCGGGGCCATGGTCGCGCCGACGCCGGTATCCGCCTTGCTTCATTCCTCGACAATGGTCAAGGCCGGCGTCTTTCTCATCGTGAAGCTCTCCCCGGCACTCGGCATTCAGGGCCTCTTTCATATCGGGCCGGGATTCATGGTCATTCTCGTGGGCAGTGTGACCTTCCTCTTCGCTTCCCTCGCGGCGCTGTCGCAGTCGAACGCGAAACGGGTACTCGCTTACTCTACGGTCGCAAACCTCGGCCTGATCACGGCCTGCGCGGGCATCGGCACCGCGGAAGCCGTGTGGTGCGCCGTCATGCTCATCATCTTCCACGCGGTAACAAAGTCCCTGCTCTTCCTCTGCGTCGGCACCGCCGAGCACAACATCGGCAGCCGCGACATCGAGGATATGGACGGGCTGTTCGGCCGTATGCCAAGGCTCGCGACCTTTATGATTGTCGGCATCGCGGGGATGTTCCTCGCGCCTTTCGGCATGCTCATCTCGAAGTGGGCGGCTTTGCAGGCCTTCGTCGATACCGGAAACATCTGGGCGCTGCTCGCGGTCGTATTCGGGTCGGCTGTCACGCTTTTCTACTGGACGAAGTGGCTCGGAAAGCTGTCGGCCATCGTGGCGAACCGGCAGGATATCGAGCAAGGAGTCCGCAAAGAAGAATGGGCGGTCACGGGCTGCCTTACCGCGCTCACCATCGTGGTGGCGATCACCTTCCCGTTCTTTTCAAACGGCTTGGTCGTGCCGTATCTCGGCGCCGCCTTTTCGAGCGTTGCGGAAAAGACATTTGTCGTGCTCCAGACGGACAATATGATCATCATGATGATTATGGTCGTACTGATCATCGTGCTTGCGCTGCTGCTCTACGGCCGGACGGGCAAACGGCTCCTGCCGCTGTATATGTCGGGCGTGAACGAGGGCGACGACCTCACCTATCTCGGCTCCATGCAAAAGGATGTCCCCGTGTCGCTGCGCAACTGGTATTTTGAAGATATGTTCCCGGAAAAATCCATGAACCGGATCGGCCTGATCGTGACCTGCGCGGTCTTTGCGCTCGTATTCTCGTACATGATTTCGTCTATGGTCGGGCTTTACGATTACTTTGTTCAGACGGGAGGTGCGGCATAATGTTCAATTTCTACGGCGACGACATCAGCGCTTTCCAGATCATCAGCCTTATCCTCTACGTCGTGCTCGCGCCCTTTGCCGGCGGCCTGATCGCCGGGATTGACCGCAAGGTCACGGCGCGCATGCAGGGCCGGGTCGGCCCTCCGGTCCTTCAGCCTTTTTACGATGTCGGCAAGCTTCTTCAAAAAGAAGCGGTCACAGTCGGCCGCGGCGCGCAGGATTTTTATGTAATGTGCTGCTTGATCTTTATGATCATCGCGGGGGCGTTCTTTTTCTTCGGCTTCAATCTGCTCATGGTCGTATTTACGCTCACGACGGCGTCCATCTTCCTTGTCGTCGCGGGCTATTCGTCCAATTCGCCCTACGCGCAGATCGGCGCGGAACGCGAACTGCTCCAGATGATGAGCTACGAGCCCATGGTGCTGCTGACGGCGGTCGGGCTCTTCATGGTCAACGGCAGCTTCAACGTCGAAAACATCATCGGGAACGAGGTCTTTTCGCTGAAGTTCCTGCCCGGTATCTTCATCGGCTATCTCTTCATTATTACAATCAAATTGCGAAAGTCCCCCTTCGACTTATCCATGTCGCACCACGCGCACCAGGAGCTTGTGAAAGGCCTGACGACGGAGTTTTCCGGAAAAACGCTCGCGGCGTTGGAGATATCCCACTGGTACGAGAATATCTTTCTGCTCGGCTTCATCTTCCTTTTCTTCGCGAACGGGACTTGGTACATGGCCGTGATCGGCATCGCCGCGGTGGTCGTCTGCTACTTCCTCGAGATTCTCATCGACAACGGGTACGCGCGGATGAAGTGGCAATTCACCCTGAAATCAGCATGGATCATGACCCTCATTTTCGGAGGCGCAAACATCTTTGTGCTGTACTATCTGCGCGGCTATCTCTGGCTGGCGGCGTAGCGGAAAGGAGGATACAAAATCATGGCATCTTATATTACAAAATCACCATGGATCATCCATTACGACGGGTCCAGCTGCAACGGCTGCGACATCGAGGTGCTCGCCTGCCTGACGCCCATGTACGATGTCGAACGCTTCGGCATCATCAATACGGGCAACCCGAAGCACGCGGACATCTTCCTTGTCACGGGCTCCGTCAACGAACAAAATATCCCGGTCGTGAAGCAGATTTACGATCAAATGCCGAATCCGAAAGTGGTCGTGGCCATCGGCATCTGCGCGACATCGGGCGGTATCTTCCGCGAGTGCTACAATATCGTCGGCGGCGTGGATCAGGTCGTCCCGGTCGACGTCTTTGTGCCGGGCTGCGCGGCGCGGCCCGAGGCCATCATCGACGGTGTGGTGAAAGGGCTCGGCGTCCTCGCGGAGAAGCAGGCGGCGCTGGCGAAGGGCGTGAGGGACGCGGAGGTCCCCGGCGCGTATAAGTACGAAGAAGCCGCGGAAGAAACGGCGGAAGCCGCCGCGGAAGAAATAGCGGAAGAAGCGCCGGAAGCCGCCGCGGAAAAGGCCGCGGAAGAGCGCAAAGAGGAGGAAGCGGTATGACCGAGAGAAAAGATTTGATTCAGGATATCCTGCCGATAGAAGCCGTGGAGCTTCTCGGCGCGGCGCAGGATTTAAGGACAGCCGGATACCGATTGGGTCAGGCCTGCGCGACATTCGCGGGGGAAGAGCTTGAACTCCTGTATTCGTTTGAAAAAGACAATGTGCTGAAGAACCTGAAAGTCAGGATCGACGCGAAGGCGCCGGAGATACAGAGCGTCACGGCGGTTTTCGGCTACGCTTTCATCTATGAAAACGAGATGCACGATTTGTTCGGCATTACGTTCAAGAATCTGTCATTGGATTACGGCGGCAAATTCTTCAAGATCGCAAAGGAAACGCCGTGGAATCCGGCCTATGTGAAGCCTGAAACAGTAGGAGGTGACGACTGATGGCAAAGCGGACAATCATTCCATTCGGGCCGCAGCACCCTGTCCTCCCCGAACCCATCCATTTAGACCTTGTGATCGAGGACGAGCGGGTCGTCGAGGCGATCCCGTCCATCGGGTACATCCACAGGGGATTGGAAAAACTCGTAGAAAAAAACGAATGGCCCGAGATGGTCTATGTCATAGAGCGCGTTTGCGGGATTTGCAGCTTCGGCCACGGTTGGGGTTATTGCAAAACCATTGAGGGAAATATGGGGATCGAGGTCCCGCCCCGCGCTGAATACCTTCGGACGATCTGGCATGAACTCGGCCGGATTCACAGCCACCTGCTGTGGCTCGGGCTGCTCGCGGACGCGTTCGGGTTCGAGAGCCTGTTCATGCATACGTGGCGGCTGCGCGAAACCATCCTCGATATTTTCGAGGAAACGACAGGCGGCCGCGTCATTTTTTCCGTCTGCAAGGTCGGCGGCCTGCGCAAGGACGTCGCCGACGAAAAACTCGCGGAAATCGCGGAAACCCTGAACGGCTTGAAGAAGGAGTTCCGGGAGCTGGCGGGGGTATTCCTCGAAGACGTTTCCGTGAAAAGCCGGCTCGCCGGCGTCGGCGTCCTGTCCTATGACGAAGCGGCCGCGCTCGGCACGGTCGGGCCGGTAGCCCGCGGATCGGGATTGAATAACGATGTACGGCTCGATGGCCACGGCGCCTATGCCGAGCTTGGATTCGAGCCCTGCCTTGAAACGGACGGCGACTGTTACGCGCGCTGCAAGGTCCGTGTGCGCGAAGTGTTCCAGTCGATCGACCTCATCGGGCGGGCAATCGCAAAGATGCCCGAGGGAGAGATTGCGGCGGCCGTAAAAGGCAACCCGGCAGGCGAATTCGTCGGCCGCATGGAACAGCCGCGCGGCGAAGCTTATTATTATTCAAAAGGGGCCGGGGCGAAATTTCTGGAGCGTATCCGTGTGAGGACGCCCACCAACGCGAATATTCCGGCGCTTGTCAAGACGCTGCAGGGCTGCGATCTGGCGGACGTGCCGATCCTCGTGCTCACGATTGACCCCTGTATCAGCTGTACGGAAAGGTAGGTGGACGATGGCAAACCTGAAAATCGGCAAATTGGTCCTGCGGAGCCTCTTCCGGAAACCCGCGACGCTCATGTACCCCGTCAAGCCGAGGGTCTACACGGAGCGGACGCGCGGGCGCATTGAGGTTGATATGCAGGCCTGTATCCTCTGCGGCATCTGCTCGCGGAAATGCCCGACGGACGCGATCGATGTGGATCGGAACGC
>JAITNA010000067.1 GCA_031290715.1 Eubacteriales Family XIII. Incertae Sedis bacterium
TCGGCAAGCATCTCCTCGTCAAGGCCGCCGCCGATTTCGCCGCCCGCTTCAAAGATTTCGACGCGGTATTTTTTGGCGGCGAGCCTGAGCGCGCAGCCGAGCCCGGACAAGCCCGCGCCGACGATGGCGACGCGCCCCGCGCGCGCGGGCAGATTGTAGTCGTTGGGCGCGCGGTCCGGGGTCTTCTCCGTCACAAGGCGCTCCAATCCCTGTACGTCGATCGGGCGGTCTATCTCGCGCAGCGGGCAAACTGCTTCGCAGGGGCGGCCGCAGAGTTTGGAAACGATCAGGGGAAAACCGACCGCGTCGCGGTAATGTTTGTAAGCCGCGCCGATCCGGCCCTGCTCAATCATCTCCGTGAAGGCGCGCACATCAAGATGAAAAGGGCACCCGGCCGTACAAAAGGCGGGTTCGTTCAGAAGGCAGCGGTCAAATTGTCCCGTATAATCAGCAACCTGTTTCATGTGTTTAGTATAACATACCGATAATAAACAATTCTGAAAAAGGCTCTGAATGTTGACCGCGCGGCTTTTCATTATATAATTGTAGGTGTTGCCGCCGACGGCGGGAGTCGGTGCGGATTCTGTCGTGAAGCAGCCTGATTTCACCGCGGCGGCGTGCTATTACTGTGATATTTCATCTTGGCAGTAATAACAATCGGGCGTTTGGAACGCTGATATCGCTCAAGAGAAACGAGAGGAGCTGTGATATCTAATGAAACAACTGAAAAAGATGACACTCAATATTAATGGCGCGGACCGGACGCTGGTCTGCGACCCGCAAAACGACACGCTGGCTTCGGTGCTGCGGCGGCTCGGGTTGACGGGGGTCAAGATCGGCTGCGGGACGGGCGTGTGCGGCGCTTGCTCCGTCGTAATGGACGGCAAGGTGATCCGTTCGTGCACGCGCCGAATCACGTCGGTCAAGGAGTACGCGAAGATCGTGACGATCGAGGGCATCGGGACGCCCATGCACCTCCACCCGCTCCAGGCGGCCTTCATGGAGAACGGCGCGGTGCAGTGCGGTTTTTGCTCGCCGGGCTTCATTGTGTCGGCCTGGCAGCTTTTGCGGGAACAGCCGAACGCTTCGCGCGAGGATGTCCGGGACTGGTTTCAGAAACATCGGAACATCTGCCGCTGTACGGGCTACCGCCAGATCGTCGATGCGGTCATGGATGCGGCCAAGGTCCTCCGCGGCGAGTGCGGCATAGAGGATATCAAGGTGAAAATGCCGGCGGACAAGCATTATTACGGGAAGCCCCTCGTGCGTCCCGCGGCGCTGGCGAAGGTCACGGGGGTCTGCGATTACGGCGACGACATCGAACTCAAGATGCCGGAGGACACGCTTCATGTGGTGATGGTGCAGCCCAAGGTGGCCCATCACGCGAGGATCATCGGGATTCATACGGCGGCCGCAGAGAAAATGGCCGGCGTGTACAAAATTATTACACACAAGGACGTGAAGGGGAGCAACCGCCTCAATTTTTTCCAGTTCCTGCCCCGCACGATTGCGACGGAGCAGACGCATATTCTGCTCGCCGAGGAGAAAATATTCAACTACGGCGACATTGCGGCGTTGGTCGCGGCGGACACGAAGCAGCATGCCCGCGAGGCGGCGGCGCAGGTCACGATCGAGTATGAACAGCTTCCGGAGGTGCTCAGCTACCTCGAAGCGGCGATGCCGGACGCGGTGCGTGTGCATGAGGACCACCCGAATGTGTGGGCCATGCAGCCCACGACCAAGGGCGATCCGAATGTGAAGGAGTTGATCGACAACGCCCCCTATGCGGCGGAGGGGAGCTTTTACTCGACGCGCGAGCCGCATATGCCCATCGAGGGCGATACGGTCCAGGCCTACTGGGACGAGGACGGTATGCTGACCGTGCATTGCAAGGCGATGGCCATCTATGCCAACATCGGCGATATCGCGGAGGCGACGGGCGTGGCCGAGGACAAGGTGCGTGTCGTCGAGAACCCGACCGGAGGGACGTTTGGCTGGGGCATTGCGAGCGCGACCTATGCGCTTGCGGCGATCGCGTGTATCGCTTGTGACAACCGCCCCGTCGCGTTTTCCATGTCCTACGGCGAGTTCATGGCGTTCAGCGGAAAGCGCTGCCCGTCCTATACGAACACGCGGCTTGCCTGCGACGAGAACGGAAAGATTATCGCCGCGGAGTGGGACAACGGGCTCGACCACGGCGCGTATGACGAATTGGGCGACGACCTGACGACGCGGATCGCGCGTTTCATGTACTTCCCGTACAATGTCCCAAACTGCATGGGCTTATCGCGGGTCGCGGCGACGAATCATGCGTACGGCACGGCCTATCGCGGCTACGGTTCGCCGCAGGCCTATACGGCGTCCGAGGCCATGATGGATATCATGGCGGAGAAGCTCGGCATGGATCCCTTTGCGTTTCGCCGTATCAATGTGGCGCGGCCCGGGGACGTCAACATCAACGGGTACGCGTTCACGGACTATCCGGGCGACCGGATCATGGACGCCATGCAGCCGATCTACGAGAAGGCCTTAGCGGACGCGAAGGCGGCGGATACGCCCGAGGTCAGGCGCGGCGTCGGCGTCGTGTGGGGCGGCTACAATGTTACAGAGGGTACGGCGGACCAATGCACGGTCGCCATCGAGCTTGGCAGGGACGGCCGGTTTTACAAGTACGACACCTGGCAGGATCAGGGGCAGGGCGGCGACATCGGCTCGCTCATGGTCACATTGGAAGCGCTGCGCACGACTTTCGCGGGCAAGCTCGTGATCGACAAGGACGATGTGGTGTTGATTCAAAACGACAGCAAGTTCTGCCCGGATCACGGCGCGACCGCGTCCTCCCGCTCGCATTTCATGAACAGTATCAGTACGAAGGCCTGCGCCGGGAAGCTGTACGGCGCGATGCTCAAACCCGACGGGTCGCTTCGGACCTACGGCGAAATGACGGCCGAGGGCATTCCGACGCGGTACGAGAATCAATTCCTCAATGAGGAGTTTGAGGGCTTGGCCGACCTCGACCCCAATACGGGCCGGGGCAACCCGACGCCGGACTACACCTTTGCGATGTTCCTCGCGGAGGTCGCGGTGGAAACCGCCACGGGCAAGGTCACGGTGCTTTCCATGAAGAGCGTCGCGGATGTGGGCGTCGTCGGCAACATCGCGGCGGTGAAAGGCCAAGTATTCGGCGGTATGTCGCACACGATCGGCTTTGCCCTCTCGGAGAATTACGACGATGTGAAAAAGCACAACAATCCGCTCGGCGCGGGTATTCCGACGATCCGCGAGATTCCGGACGACATCGACGTCGTATTCCTCGAAAATCCGCGGCGGCAAAACCCTTTCGGCTCGTCGGGCGCTTCGGAGGCGTTCCAGTCGAGCGGGCATATGGCTGTCGTCAATGCCATTGCCAATGCTTGCGGTGTGCGGGTCTATGAATTGCCGGCGACGGCCGCGAAGGTGAAAGCGGGGCTTGATGCCATCGCCGCGGGCGGGAAAATCGAAGCGCCGAAGAAGTACTTCCTCGGATCGGATTTCTACGAGGAGATGGAGAACATTCGGCGGAATCCCGTGTAGTCAGTTTGAGTTTCGATCATGATTTCAGCCGCGCCCGGGGGTTTTTATAGCCCGGGCGCGGTTTTTGAATTATCCCGCTTGAATTATCCCCAAAAATTATTATGGAATATTATGGTATTATATGCCATAATATGTTACTCTTGTTGAGGAATTTGTTATTGAATGGTTTTTTGGGAGATGGTAAGATGGAAACAGAAAAACGGTGCACGGTGTCCCCGCTCAACGATTTAGCTTTTAAGAAAGTTTTTTCGAGCGAAAGCAACAAGGACATACTGGCGGGGCTGATATGTGATTTCTTGGGGTTTCAGCCGAAGGAAATCACGATCACGAACCCGTATGACATCAAGGTTTATGCGGAGCGGCTGCGGGAGAATGGCGGCGATATCAGCGTTTTGCGGCAGACGTTGCGGGATGTCGGGGCACGGCTTGAAACAGCAGACTTTACGGCCGAGGTTCAGGTGGGAAAAGACAGCTATTTTGATGTCCGGTCGCTCAAATATGCTTTTGATCGGGAATATCTGCAGGTTGGGTACTTCGAGTTGCCGAAGGAATCGGCGGAAACGGAGAATCAGCGGTATTGGCAGGATTATTTTCTTGAAATGCCGATCCCGGACGCTGCGCCGGAATATATCAAGAAAGCGGCGCGGGTGATTGCCTATTCAAATCTTGGGAAGGAGGAACGGACGATGATAGACTCGGCGGAGAAGGCGAGAGATGATATTGAGGAGTGGATTTATACCGCGCGGATGGATGGCCGCGAGGAAGGCATCGTGGAAGGCCGGGAGGAAGGACGCGAGGAAGCGCGGCTTGAAAATGCGCGCAGTTTGAAAGCTATGGGCGTTGACGACGCTATTATTGCAAAATCCCTGAAGCTTACCCGGAAAGAAGTCGAGGAACTGTAGGAAGAGCTTTTATTCGTTTTTCGATCATATTTTCAACCGCGCCCGGGGGTTTTTTGCGGGGTTGGGACAAAAGGGGACGGTTCTTGTGTCTGCCCTGCGGTTGCTTCGCAAGACACAAGAACCGTCCCCTTTTGTCCCCTTTTGTCTAATTGCTACATTTATAGCATAAGCTACTATTGTAATTAGAACTACTATTGTTTCCGAAACTGCTATACACGATTTTCGCAAACGCATACACTGCATTTGCTTGAACACTTTTTGCTTGTGCGCAAGCGCTGTATTGATCAAATCAAAGGGCTTAGTATGAAGGGAAATGGAGGGCCGCCTATGGTGTAGGGCAAAGATCTTTTGAATGGAACAATTATCCCCCAGTAATTTATTCAGGAGAGAAAAAATGAAAAAAAAGTTTTTAGCATTTCTATTAGTTGTCGTCATGGCTTTGTCCATCGGCATTGCGCCGGTGTACGCGGCTCCCGGAGATCCTGTAGATCCCGAAGATGCGGCGCTTGCATTTAACCCCGATACAGGATATACGACATTGAATGTCACTGTTGACGGAAAAGCGCTGACGGTCAAGAAGTACGGCCCCATCGTTTATGTTGCGAATCCGGTTAGTTCGGTTGGTTACCAATCGATGTATGTGTATGTTCCGGAAACCGCGGTCAACGGCATTCGCAGCGGCATCCAGCTTGTCGTAGGCAACAGCGGCTGGAATGCGACCTCTGTGCCCACGAATACGGTTCAGAACGGCAGCACCTATAACAGCACGACGAACAACGCTACCGCCGCCGCGTTGGCGGCCGGTCATGTTATCGCCGCCATCGGTACGCGCAGCCGCAGCATCGCGGTCAACGCCAACGGCGAGTACTGGGGCCATGCCCCTGCGTGCGTCGTTGACTCCAAAGCGGCCATCCGCTATCTGAAACTCAATGACGCAGTCATGGCGGGTTCCGCAGAGCGCATCTTCATCACGGGTACAAGCGGCGGCGGCGCACTGTCGGCGGCCGTGGCGGCAAGCGGCAACAGCCCGGACTACTATCCGCTTCTTGCGCAGATCGGCGCGGCGGGCATCGCGTCGGACGGCAGCAGCACGCTGACTGACGACATCTTCGCGACGATCGCGTACTGCGCGATCACGGATCTCGGCAACGCGGACCTCGCGTATGCGTGGCAGTATCAAAACCAGCGCACGTTGGCGCCGGCGACCACCGCAAAGCCGTCCGTCCTGACTCAGGCGGGTCTGGACGCGACTGATGAACTTGCGGAAAATTACGCGACATACTTGAGAGGACTTGGGCTTCGCACAGAAAACGGAAGCTTGCTCACAGTGACGACAATGAAGCAGGCGATTATCGATCAAGTTGCGCGTGAAGTTGAAGAATCATGGGTTGAGTTCGGAAACGTTCCGGCGCTCGGCGGTACTTTCCCCAGCGGCAGCGGCGCTTGGGCGGTGAACGATTGGCTCGACTTCGACCAAGCGTCAGGTACGGTCAACGGGGTCGACTATGATAAATATCTGTCATGGCTCGCGAGGAAACAAGCCCTCAAGACGACGCCCGCTTTTGACAATGTGGGTACGAGTCTGCCGTCCGGCCAAAACGAAACCAACCTCGGCGGCGCTGTAGGTGTTGCGTACAGAAACTTTACGGAGTGGTCATGGAACAACAATATCCTGTCCGGCGACGGCAGCGGCCCTGACGACACCGGACTCTCTTGGGCGCAGTACATCACAACGGCCGAAGGCGCGGCAGTGGTGCAGCAGATCAAGATGATCAACCCGCTTGCGTACCTGAAGGACTCGGCTGACGCGGATAGCGCACCGTACTGGTATATCCGTCATGGTATGGCTGACCGCGACACGGCCTTTGCCGTTGAGCTGGAGCTGTACTACGCGGCTTTGAACAGTTCGGATGTCAAGGATGTCAACTTCGAGCTTGCTTGGCTGCAGGCCCATTCCGGCAACTATGACGTACCCGAAGCGTACGCGTGGCTTGCGGGCGTGTTTGCGGAAGCCAACGCGACCTACGCGACATTCAGCGGACCGACTGAAGTGCCTGCCGGGACTACGGCGGAATACACGGTCGGACTCGGCCGGTTCGCCAACTTCGCGTTGGCCAACATCGAGATCGCCTATGACGGCAATCTGAGCTTTGACAGCGCGCAAGTCATCGGCGACAAATTCGTGATCTATGAAGTGAAAGACGGCACCGCCGCGAACACGAAGATCATCACCATCGCGAGCTTAGACCCCGAATATTTGAATGACGGGCAAGAGGACATTCTGAAGCTCATCTTCACGGCGACGGAGGCCGGCTCCGCGAGCGTGACATTCGTAGGCATCGATGGCTATGAATACGGCGCGGGCAACAATGGGATCTCAATCAATGTGGCGCTTCCGGATGCGACTACGATCAGCACCACTGTCACTTACGACCCCCTCGACTTCAACAGGGACGGCGTAGTCAATCTGCTTGACCTGATCAAGGCGCAGTCGTACTACAATGTTGCCTCGGGCGATCCTAAGTGGAGTGAAGTCGTTACGTTGGGCGTTGACGTCAACGGCGACGGCATTGTCGACCTTGCGGATCTCATCGAGATTTACACGGCGATCAGCGCACGTCTGGCAGCATAAGCAGCAGCAAACGGCCGCTTGATTTATGACGTTTGTAAATCATCGGCGACAATCCGATCGGACGGCGATAGGTATTTGGCGGGGCTGCCCGCCCCGCCGAATACCGGCCGTATACAGGGCAAATAAAGGAGTCATATCATGAAACCGAAACGCATCAAAAGCGTTACCATCGCAGCGCTTTGCGCGATATTCGTCTTTCTGTTCGGGACAATCGGCGCGAGCGCGGGGGAGATACCGCAAGGGACCACGGAAGTGCGCATCCCCGTCACGCTTGGCGCGGAGGCGGCGGTCGCGGGCGGCGAGGTCGAGTTCAGCCTTTCAAGCGGTCTGGTATATGTGAGCTTCGAGCGCGCCGACGGTTTTTCGCAAACCGTGACGAGCGAGAAATCCGGGAAACGATACGTCGGATTCTTTTCAAATAAAAACGATTATGCGCCGGCAAACGGCGTCATCACGATGGGTACCATCGTACTCAGATATTCGGGTTCGGCTCAGGAAAGCGTCACATTCAGCAATGTCAAGCTGCATACGTTAGATACGGAAGGCAAAGTGTCGACGCTTGCGACGAATCCCAATACCATCGTGAACATAACACGAAAAGCAGACGATACTAATAACAACAACAATAACAACAACAATAACAACAATAACAACAACAATAACAATAATAATAACGGCAATAAAGACCCCGGGACTACCACAAAAGACCCCGGTGATACCACAAAAGGTTCCGGTGATGCCACAGAAGGTTCCGGAACTACCGGCAATGGAGGCGAAGGCGGCAATTTCACGGCGCCCAGTGTATCCTTGCCGACCGGGTCGAATGTGAGTCCGGCCGGCGCGAATACGGTGTCAATCGTACTTCCGACGGCTGAGGAACTCGCTGCCCTGTCGGCGGAGGATGATACGGAATCGGATGAGGTGATCGAAGACAACGATACGCCGGAGGCATCCGGTTCGGACGGCGGGAACGTGATCGGCGATGTTCCGGTACCGCTCGCGGAAAACAGCGGAACCGGGCAGTATGCTTGGCTCTGGGGTGTTGCGGCCGCAATTGTGGCGGCGGCGCTGATCCTCTTCTTTGTATATCGGAAACGCAAGAAAGAGAAAGACGAGAAGCAGGCCATGGCGGGATAACAGCAATACGCCGGATTCCCGCGGGAATGGCAGGGTTTCAGCCAATGAACGTCAAGAACGCCGCATCGGGGCACCGGTTGCGGCGTTTGGTTTGCCTGAAATATTATTGTTACATACATGTAGCTTAAACTACATTCGTTATCCGCGAACATGTGGTAAAAAGGTTACAGGTGAATACGGAGTTGATAGGTCTTATCTTTCTTGATAGGGTGCGCGTCTTTCTTGGTACGCTGCGCGGAGAGGAGCGGAAATATTATGGAAAATATTGTCAAATGGGGGGGGGTAATGGAGATATCATGGGCAAAACCATCGAGTATCCGTCACGGCTGATTTCCAATTCGGGCGGGGCGGGGCGGATGGAAGCTTTGGGCGAACCCATATCCGTCCCGAAAAACCATATCTTTATTTTCCCCGGCGTCGTTCCCGAGCATTGCTATGTATTGAAGTCGGGGCGTGTGATTACATTTGAATATACGTCGGACGGCGCGGAGAGAGTCTATATGGTTCATGAACCGTCCGCTGTGTTTTTGGAAGGGAATATGATCGCGCGGGAAGCGGTGTACGCGTATTTCCGGGCAACATTGCCCTGCGAATTGATTCGCGTCACGCGGGACGCTTTGTGCAACGCGATCAGTAAGGACCCGGCGTTCGCGTTTGAGGTCATCAAATTCATCGACTACAAATTCAACGCGGCGATGGAAATCATCCGGCAGACGCGCTGCTTCAATGTGGAATGGAATATTTGCAATCTTTTTCTCGTTTTCGCGAATCGATACGGCGTACCCTATGACGGGAAGCTTTTGATTGCGGAAAAGGTCAGTCAGCAGATGATCTCCAATATGCTGGGCATCAATCGGATCACGGCCGTCCGCATCATTCAGCGCCTGAAAGCGCAGCGGCTCATCGAGCAAATCAACGGGCAATATTGCATCCGCGGCAAGGAACAGCTGCAGAAACATATGGATTCCCTGGCCGGCCCTGTTGTTAATCTTATGAAATAGAAGTTTTTGTAACATTTGCTACATGTATTGTTAAAACTACTATTAGGGGGGGTGTAAAAAACTATACTTTCATTGTTATATTTTTGTTTCTGTAATATTGCATTTGTTCGCGGGACTTATGCCGTGGGATTGGAGAGGAGCTTTTGCCTATGCGGGGACGAAAAAAATCTCAGGAGTAACGCAATCAATCACCATTGGAAATTGAACAAGGAGAGAATAGAATGAAGAAAAAGTTATTCGCTTATTTATTGGTATTGGCAATGGCCTTGTCGCTGTTCATCATGCCGGCGTATGCTACGGGGGTCAGCGGCAGCGACAGCGGCAGCGGCAGCGTAGCTGCTCTTGCGGTTGATCCTGAGGACGCGGCATTAAAGTTCGACAGTTCGGATTTTACGGCATTTAATGTGACGGTGAACAGCAGCACTATGGAAGTGCGCAAGTATAATAGGACTTACGTGACCAATCCGATTGCGGTGGACTCGATCACTCAGGGCGGCCCGGGCGGCGGCGGCGTGATCACCGACCCGTATGCCTATGAGAAAATGAACATTTATGTCCCGGAAAGCGCATACGACAGCCAGACTGCGCCGATTTACGTGGTGGTCAACAATACCGGATGGAAGCCGAGCGCTGTCAAGACCAGTATTGTGCCAGGCGGAACGTACAATGTAGCACACGGCGCCAACCCCGGTTCCGCTCCATATTTGGGCGGAAACGGAAACTCAACAACAGAGAATATTGCCGCTGCGCTCGATGCCGGCTATGTCGTCATTGATTTGGGGTCGCGCGGTTCGACAAACTCTTCCACTGACAGCGAAGGGACAAAAACAGATGTAGGCAAATCGCCCGCCTTTGTTGTGGACGCGAAAGCCGCGATTCGTTATCTGCGCCTGAACGACGCGCTCATGCCGGGTTCCGCGGAACGCATCATCATCAACGGGCATAGCGGCGGCGGCGGCGGTGTCGTCATCGTCGGAGCTTCCGGCAACAGCCCGGACTATTTTCCGTATTTGAAAGATCTCGGGGCGGCCGGCATTGACGCGAATGGCAACAGCACCATCCGCGACGACGTATTCGCGGTCACAGGCTATGCGCCCATCACCACGCTTGGCGATGCGGATCTGTCTTATGAGGCAATGTTCAATACGAGGCATCACAATGA
>JAITNA010000099.1 GCA_031290715.1 Eubacteriales Family XIII. Incertae Sedis bacterium
CTTGTCTGTCATTCAGTATTATTGTATAATTATAAGATGATGTCAAATAATAATAATCAACAATTGGCTGACCTTTTGTTTCCGGGGGGCTGTACAGCGGATTGGTATGAAACGCTGTACGCGCCGCGGATGCTGCCGCCGGGTGCCGCTGTGACGCGGCTCGGGCCCAGTCCTACGGGCTTCATCCATCTCGGCAACCTCTTCATGGCCTATGTCAACAAGAAATTGGCCGCGCAGTCGGACGGCGTTTTTCTGCTGCGCGTGGAGGATACGGACCAAAAGCGCGAGGTGGAGGGCGCGGCGGAAAGCCTGATTACGGCGCTGGCGTATTTCGGCATCCGCGCGGAAGAGGGCGTTTGCTTTGAAGCAGCGGGCGGCGGGATCGGGGAGCAAGGCACCTACGGCCCTTATTTCCAGTCCGAACGCGGAGATATCTATCACTCTTTCGCGAAAAAGCTTGTATCGGAAGGCAAGGCCTACCCTTGTTTTCTGACCGAGGAGGAACTTGGCCTGATCCGCGCGGAGCAGGAGCGGGGCAAATTGCCAACGGGTATCTACGGGGCTTACGCGAAATATCGCGGCGCGGGCGCGGACGAGGTAAAGCGGCGCATTGAAGCCGGCGAACGCTATGTGCTCCGTCTGTACGCGGATCGTGTTTACAGCGGCCTGCCTATCGCCGATCCCGGCACGATCCGCGTCCGCGACGGGATTCGCGGGGAACTCGCGCTCCCGCGCAATGTGATGGATGTGGTGCTTCTGAAAACGGACGGCCTGCCGACTTATCATTTCGCGCACACGGTCGACGATCACCTCATGCGGACGACCCATGTCGTCCGCGGCGAGGAGTGGCTTTCCTCTTTGCCCATACATATCGCGCTCTTTGAAGCGCTCGGTTTCGCGCCGCCGATCTACTGCCACACGGCTCTGCTCATGAAGATGGACGGGGGGACGAAGCGCAAGCTGTCCAAGCGCAAGGATCCCGAGCTCGCGCTCTCCTACTACATCGCGGAAGGCTATCACCCGGCGGCGATCGAAGAATATCTGCTGACGATCATCAATTCAAATTACGAGGAATGGCGGGAAGCCCATCCGGACGCGAAGCCGTCCGATTTCGTTATGACCACGGAGAAGATGGGCGTTTCCGGGATTCTGTTCGACCTCGACAAGCTGCAAAACATCTCCAAAGACGTCCTCGCCCATATCCCCGCACAGGAGCTTGCCGGCTTCCTTACGGAATGGGCCGGGCGGGAAAAACCCGAAGCCCTCCCCGTCCTGACGCGGGAATGGGATACGCTTGTCCGCGCGCTCGACGTCGGCCGCGGCGGGGACAAGCCGCGCAAGGATTTGTCCTACGCGAAACAGATTTTTGATTTCATCTCCTATTTCTTCGATGAGTTTTTCCGCAGGGAGGACCCGATGCCGGAAAATGTCCCGGCGGAGGATGTGCGGGCGATCCTGACGGACTATCTGGCGTCCTATGACCACGCGGACGCGCGCGATGTCTGGTTTGAGAAGATTCGCGGCATCGCGGAAGCGCACGGCTACGCCGCGAAACCCAAGGATTACAAAAAGGAGCCCGAACGTTACAAGGGCCATGTGGGGGATGTCAGTACGGTCATTCGCGTCGCGCTCGTCGGCAGGGCCAATTCCCCCGACATCTGCGAGATACAGCAGATTCTCGGGGAAGCCCGCGTGCGCGCGCGGATCGGCGCGGCAGATTTCAAAGGTCTATAATATCACCGATGAAGAACTATATACGACGGGTTTTGGACCGATATATTTTTACTGACGATCTGCCGTTTGACGCCAGGGTTTTCAATCTCATCTGCCTTGTGGGGATCATTTCGCTGCTCGCTTCCGCTGTCGGGCATCTGGTCGAGGACTCCAACAAGATTCTCATGCTCGTGAAGATTTTCATGGTTCTTGCCGCGTTCCTGATGTTTCTCGTCTGCAATAAATACAAGCTTCACAAATACGGGCAGATTCTTTCCATCATCGGATTTTGCGATATCCTTTTCCCCTCGGTTTTCTTCACAAACGGGGGTTCGATGGGCGGCATGGCGGCGTACTTTGTGCTGACGATGACCCTCATTGTCCTCCTCTCGCACGGCGTCATGTTCTTTGTGTACATGGGCACGCATCTTGTTATTATTACATTATGCTACTTGGCCGACCGATTCTATCCGGAGCTGATTTTACCGCTCAACGGTTTTCAGCACTACGCGGATACGATGATTTCCATCATCATCGCGGGTATTTTCATCGGGCTGATTATCAAGGGGCTCAGCAGTCTGTACATCCATGAAAAGCGCAAGGCCGACGCGGCGAGCCAGGCCAAGAGCGATTTTCTGGCGCAGATGAGCCACGAAATGCGCACGCCGATGAACGCCATTCTCGGAATGACGACCATTTTGAAAAACTCGGACGACCTCGCGCAGCACAAGGCCGGCATGGACAAGATCGAAACGGCGTCCACGCATTTGCTCGGCGTGATCAACGACATCCTCGATATGTCCAAGATCGAAGCCAACAAACTTGAGCTGTTCCGCGAATCATTCCACTTCCAAAGGATGGTTTCGGGCGTCGTGGGTGTCATGAATTTCGGCATTGAGAACAAACATCAGGGCTTTGTCGTCAACATCGACCCCGATATCCCCGACTATCTGATCGGGGACCGGCAGCGGCTCGCGCAGGTCATTACGAATCTGCTGTCGAACGCCGTCAAATTCACGCCGCCGGACGGAAAAATCAGCCTGACCGCGCAGCTTACGGGCTGTGAGGACGATGTTTGCGCCATTCGCGTCACGGTCGCGGATTCGGGTATCGGTATCACAGAGGAACAGATGTCCCGCCTTTTCACTTCCTTTGAGCAAGCTGACAACAGCACGTCGAGAAAATTCGGCGGCACGGGCCTTGGGCTTGCCATCAGCAAACGCATTGTTGAGCTGATGGGCGGCAAGATTTGGGCGCAGTCCGAGATCGGCCGCGGATCGACCTTCACCTTCGATGTCAAGCTGCCGCGAGGGGCTGCGTCCGGGGAAGGGGAGGGGAACGCGTCCGGGGACGGGATCGCGGATCGGGATCCGGCGGCGAACACTGCCGCAGCCCGCGACTTTTCGGGCTGCCGAATCCTCATCGCGGAGGACATCGACATCAACCTCGAGATTATTACCACCTTGCTGGAGCCGACCGGCCTGGCCATTGAATGCGCTTCGGACGGGAAAGAAGCGGTCGAAAAATTCACCGCCGCGGGCACGGACGGAAGCGGGGGCTATGATTTAATCTTTATGGATATCCAGATGCCGGAGATGGACGGCTATGAAGCGACGCGCAGCATCCGCGGCTCGGGGGTCGGGAACGCGCGGACGGTTCCGATCATTGCCATGACCGCGAATGTATTCAAGGAGGATGTCGACAAGGCGCGGGCCGCGGGGATGGACGACCACCTCGGAAAACCGATCGTATTAGACGACGTTTTGGTCAAATTGGACAAATATTTGGCTCCCCTCACCCGAACATAAACGTGATCTCACAGCTTGCGCAGACTTTCGCGCTTCCGTCGGCTAAGACCTTATAGGCCGTCGCCATCCCTTTTCCCCCGCGGCTGCGGATGCCTGTCAATTCGACTTCGAGCCGCAGCACATCGCCCGGAACCACCTTGTCGCGGAATTTCGCGCGGTCGATCCCGCCGAAATACGCGTTGCGCCCTTTCGCCGCGGGCGAGGAAAGGACACCGACCGCGCCCGTCTGCGCCATGGCTTCGATGATGAGCACGCCCGGCATGATCGGCTCGCCGGGGAAATGCCCCCTGCACCAATCCTCGTCCGCACGGACGCGGCGGATCGCGACGACACGCCCGCCCGGCTCTATCGACTCCACTTCGTCTATGAAAAGGAAAGGCTCCCGCTGCGGGATAATCTCCTTGATTTGTTCGAGATTCAACATCGGCATGTCCGCTGCCCTCCTGATTATTCTATTCCTATCGCTAAGTGTCTATCCCGATTCCTATTCCTACCCCTCGAAACGCTTGAACACGACGGCGCCGTTGTGCCCGCCGAAGCCGAGGTTGTTCGACAGGGTATAGCGAACGTCAACCTTGCGCGCCCCCTCCGTCACGTAGTCGAGATCGAGCTCCTCATCCGGAATTTTGTAACCGATGGTCGGAGGAATCTCGCCCGCAAGGAGCGCCTTGACGCAAATAACGGCTTCGATGCCGCCCGCCGCGCCGAGCGCGTGCCCGATCATGGATTTTGTCGAGCTGATCGGCGTCTTGTAAGCCGCCGCGCCGAAAACCTCTTTGATGGCCCGCGTTTCATACAGGTCATTGAGCGGCGTACTCGTCCCGTGCGCGTTGATATAGGAAATCGCGTCCGGCGCAATCCCGGCCCCCTCGACCGCCATCCTCATAGCGGCCGCGGCCTGCTCGCCCGTCGGCGACGGCGCCGTGATATGATAGCCGTCGCTGCTTGTCCCATAACCAACCACTTCCCCGAGGATGTTCGCGCCGCGGGCCTTTGCGTGTTCCCATTCCTCAAGAATGAGAATCCCCGCCCCCTCGCCCATGATAAAACCGCCGCGTTCCTTGTCGAAAGGGATGGACGCCCGCGCGGGATCCTCCGTAATATTCATCGCCTTCATGTTCGCAAAGCTTGCGAAACAGACCGCCGCAAACGGCGCTTCCGCCGCGCCCGCGACCACGGCGTCCGTATAGCCGTGCCGAATCGCGCGCCACGCTTCGCCGACGCAATGCGTCCCGCAGGAGCAGGCTGTTACGATATCCATAGCCGACCCGTGAATGCCGTATTTGATCGAAATCTGCCCCGACAGCATATTGCCGATAATCATCGGCACGAGCAGGGGCGACACGACCTTCGGCCCCTTGGTCAGGCAGCGCTCCATCTCATATTCGAGTGTCCGGATCCCGCCGATGCCGCTGCCCACATAGGCGCAAACCCGTTCGCCCGGAATGTTCTCCCCCGGCACAAGGCCGGACATCGCAAAGGCTTCATCCGCCGCCGCCATGCCGTATTGCGTGAACAAATCCTGCCGCCGCGCTTCCCTGGGGTCCGGATATTCAAAATCCTTGACCTCCGCGCCGAGCGTTACCTTTTGATCGGCCGTGTCGATCTTCGTGATCCGGCCAATGCCGTTCGCCCCCGCAAGCAGATTCCGCCAAGTATCCGAAACATTGTTCCCGACAGGCGTCACCGCCCCGATTCCCGTGATTGCCACTCTTCTCTCCGTCATCTCCACTCCTCCTGAAAAAATATAATAAAAATATAATAATTGCGCCGTCGTTCTATTAGTATATAAGTTCTATTATAATTGTAACGATTCAGATATGGACGATTATTTGATGAAGGTCTGTGTTTTCAGGCGAGTTCTGCTGCGCAGGCGTACTGTATACGTACGGTGGAGCAGCAGGTTTTGCCTGAAAGCGCCGAGATTCGGCAAATAGGCGTTCATGTCTGAATCGTAATCATATAATTATAATATAATACCTCCGTCCACGGCAATCACCTGCCCGGTAATATATCCCGCCTTCTCCGACGCGAGGAACGCCGCCAAGTGCGCCACGTCCTCCGGCTCCCCAATGCGCCCAAGCGTGACAGCCGCGATACTCTGCTCCGTCTGTTTGCCGTTCAAAGCCGCCGTCATATCCGTGCGGATGAAGCCCGGCGCCACAACATTTACTGTAATCGCGCGCGAGCCCAGCTCTTTCGCCGCGCTCAGGCTCAGGCCGATGAGCCCCGCCTTTGACGCCGCATAGTTGACCTGTCCGGGATTGCCCTTGATGCCGGACACCGATGAAATGTTGATGATCCTGCCGCCGCGCTGTTTCACCATCAGCGGCGCAATTTCGCGCAGCATATAAAACGCCCCGTTCAGATTGGTCGCGACGACCCGGTCGAAGCTCTCGGGCTTCATGCGCAGCAGCAGGCCGTCGTCCGTAATCCCCGCGTTATTCACGAGAATATCGCAGCCGCCCAGATTTTCTTTCATGTAACCCGCAACGGTTTTCGCAAACGCGGGATCGCCCGCGTCCCCTTTCAAAGCGGCCGCCTTTTCGCTCCCGAGCTTCTTTAGGCTTTCCGTCGTTTCAGCCGCCGCCGCGTCGTTGCTCACATAAGTAACGACGACCTGCGCGCCCTCGCCCGCAAACTCGAGCGCAATCGCCCGCCCGATCCCGCGGGAGCCGCCCGTCACCAAAGCCCTTTTCCCTTCCAATAAACCGCTCATACCGTTATGAATTTCTCCTTTTCTCATTCCGCTTCCCTGAGATACGCCGCCGCCTCCGCAAGGCTTTCCGCATCCTCGACGTGAAAGACCGCAAGCTCCGGCACGGTCTTTTTCGCAAGCCCCGACAGCGTCCTGCCCGGACCGGCTTCCACAATCGTGTTGATCCCGTCGCGCGCCATATTCTCGATGGTCGTTTGCCATCTCACAGGGCTTTTCATCTGCCGCGTCATAACATCCCGCACCGTATCGGAAAAGGCCGCTTCGCCGTCGTTGACGTCGGCGTCAGCTGTGCCGCCATCCAAGCCTTCTCCCGTGATATTGAGGTACACCTTGTATTTGGGCCGGCCGAATCCATAGGCCGAAACAACCTCGGCAAAGCCCGCGGCGGCGGGCGCCATGATGGGGCTGTGAAACGCGGTGCTGACAGGAAGCGGAATCGCCTTGACGCCAAGGCTTTTGTCCGCCTTTGCCAAGTCCCGAAACCGCTCGATCGCGGCAGCGTCCCCCGCGACGACCGTCTGCGCGGGGCTGTTGAAATTGACCGCTTCGAGGACGTCGTCCCCGCGCGCCTTTTCTGTCAGCAGAATCGCCGCCGCGGGATCGCCCATCGCCGCGGCCATCGCGCCCCGCGGGCTTCCGTCCGCATAACGGCCCGCCGCTTTCATGAGAAGGCCGCGTTTTTTGACAAGCTCCAGTCCCTCTTCAAAGCTTCCGATCACGCCGGCCGCCGCAAACGCCGCGTACTCCCCAAGGCTGAACCCTGCGGTGCCGAGAATCCTCGGCAGCTTCTCCCCGCACGCTTCGAGCAAGGCGGCATAGGCGGCATAGTCCATCGTATAAACCGCCGGCTGCGTGACTTCCGTTTCTTTCAGCCGGTCCGCGTCCGCTTCAAAGCAATCGTACCTGATCTCTTCCCCTGCGCGGTCAAAAACATCCCGCGCCGCCGCGCTCGCCCCGGCAAGGCTCTTGCCCATGCCCTGTTTCTGCGCCCCCTGCCCCGCAAATATGATCGCGAGCCGGATTCTTTCACTCATCGTTCACCGCCTTCAAAATATCCACCCAAGGAAACATAGACCGCTTTCATTCCCTCCGTAATATCCGTAATAATTTCTGCCGCGCTTTGTTCTTTTTTGACGAGCCCCGCGCTCTGTCCCGCCATGAGGGAACCAAAATCCGTATCGCCGTCCACAACAGCCTTGCGCAGCGTACCCGACATCAATTCTTCAAACTCCTCGGAAGTAATGTTCGCCTTTTCCCGCGCCAGAACCTCGCGGGTCATTTTGTTTCGGAGTACGCGCACGGGGTGTCCCGTCGATCGGCCCGTCACCACCGTATCCGTATCGCCGGCCGCGATGACCCTGTCCTTATAGGCTTGCGCCACCACCGCTTCCTTCGCGCAGAGAAAACGGGTCCCCACCTGCAGCCCCGACGCGCCGAGCAGGAAAGCCGCCGCCGCGCCGCGTCCGTCCGCGATGCCGCCCGCCGCAATCACAGGGATATTCACCGCGTCCGCGACCTGCGGGATGAGGTTCATCGTCGTAATCTCCCCGATATGCCCCCCCGCCTCACAGCCTTCCGCGACGACCGCGTCCGCTCCGGCCCGCTCCATACGCTTTGCGAGCGCCGCGGAAGCAATCACGGGGATCACCGTCGCGCCCGCTTCCTTCAGCCTTTCGATATACTTCCCCGGATTGCCCGCGCCCGTCATAACAACCGGCGCTTTCTCGTCCATGGCGACCTGCATCAGATCATCCGCGAACGGGTTCATCATCATGATGTTGACGCCGAACGGCCGGTTTGTAACCTGCCGGAGCGAGCGGATTTGCCCGCGCAGAAAATCGGCGTCCGCGGCGCCTGACGCAATCACGCCAAGCCCGCCGCCCTCCGATACAGCGGAAGCCAAATGATATTCCGCTACCCAAGCCATCGCGCCCTGAATGATCGGATACTGTATGCCAAGCAAGCCGGTAATGTCTTTCATCGCATTCTCCTCGGTCAGCGCTTGAAAATAACCTTTACATTTGGCTTGTCTTTTTTCCATCATGCTGCGTTGCCGGAACCCGCTGATACCACCAGTATCAACGGAACCTGCCGCCTTGCCTGATGAAAAAAATCCTGCGCCAAATTATAAAGTTTATTTCCAAGCACTTCCTAAACAATATGAAAGTATCGGAGGTCCGATACTTCCTGATTTCTGTTATCGAAAATATTCTATCAAATTCCCGCGCGTAAGGCAATGACCGATCGCGTTCATGAACTCACTTTTAAAGATTTCACGTAACTACTCAGACCTCAGCTAAATACTGTCATTCCCGAGGTGCCCGCAGGGCAATCCCGGGAATCCAGTGGTGAAGCATTCGGCCGTGGAGTTCTAACCTGGATTCCCGTGACGAGCACGGGAATGACAGCAGTTTTTCCGGGCGTCTGAGCAGTTAAGATTTCACGTAAACAGGACGCAAGCAGCAAGGGGGGGCGCTGCTTGCATCCACTCGAAAATAGGGATTGCTATAAATAGGGATTGCTAATTGATATATCATTAGAATAATATTGATATTATTTAATGTTTATAGAGATTATTACATGAAATAAGCGCAATGTCAATAGCTATGATAAAAAAATATCCTACCCAAACACCCCGGCGGCCCG
>JAITNA010000169.1 GCA_031290715.1 Eubacteriales Family XIII. Incertae Sedis bacterium
TCGCTCATGATTCTCTGCCTCCTTCCAGCATTTCGACAAAGGCTTCGGCGCGCACGGCAAGCTGGCCGGCATTCGTCATGATTTCCTCGCGGTCGAGGGTGATATAGGGGATTTTTTCATTCTTGAACAGCTTGTCGAAGAAAGCGCTTTCGCCGCCCCAAATCTCGCAGAATTGCAAACGCGCAAAGACGACGCCCTCCGCGCGGGCGTCGCGGTACGCCTTCAAAATGAAATCGAGCAAAACGTCGTGGATGTTCATCGAGCGCGGGCAGGTGGGCCGCGCGAGGTAACAGCGCGCGATCGCCTCGATGGGCGTTTCGCCCTCCTTCGCTTCGACGGGCTCCCACAGATAGCGGCTGCCGTAGCAGGTCGCGTCAAAAGCGATATAGCCGCCCTGCCGCTCGATGACGCGCAGGTATTCCGGGTCGTCGAGCGCGCTTCCGATGAACATCAGGCGGGCGCGGGCGCCCTCGATCGGCTCCCGGCTTCCGGCGGACTCAAGCACGCCGCGCAAAAGCTCGTTGAAACCCTCCTTTGGCATCGACATCCCCGCGAGCAGGATTTCGAGCGTTTCGGACGCGGAAATCACAGGCTCCGCGGACATCCGCAGCTCGTAAAGCCGCCGGATCAGCGCGCGCGTTTCGTTGTACAGCGCGATGGACGCGTTCAGCTTTTCATCCGTGATTTTGACCCCGAAGTATTTTTCGAGATCGTCCCGCAGCATTTCAAGTTCCTCTTGATAAAAACGCGTCTGCCGCTCGCCGACGATCCGCGGGGCTTCGATCTTCTTGATGAAACGCCCCTCGGCGATCGACGCGATGTTGCGGCTGTTGTCGTCGAGCCGGCCCGCCGTCAGACAGCCGTCGGAGCTGATGATTCCGTCGAGGAAATCATAGGTCCCGTCGAGCAGATATTGAAAGCAGGAACGGACATAGCTGCAGGTGAACGGGGACATCCACACCTCGGCGCCGCTGCCGTCCGTACAGCCCGTCGCGCGAATGCGGACCGGCAGCATTCCCGCGGCATGGATGATCTCCTCGGGCACATGGCAGCAAAACGTCCCGATCACCTTCCCGCCGCCCTCTTTCCACGCGCGGACAGCCTTGCCCTGTATTTTGTTCAGCTCTTTCAGTTCGGAAAGCGTATCCATCTTTTCCTCCTCTCGCTTTGTTGGTATTTGCCTTGTTTGCTTTTCTTCAAATTCCCCGGCCGTCCCGTACAGGCTTCGGATGGCCTTGAGGTCGATCTTGTCCACCGAATTTTTCGGCAGCTCCTTCAGAAACTGGATGTACTTCGGCGTCTTGATCAGCGCCGTCCGGCCGCGCACAAATTCTTTCAGCTCCTCCCGGCCCGCCGCCTGCCCCGGCTTCAAAACGACCAAGGCCTTGCCGACCTCGCCCCATTTTTCGTCCGGCACGCCGATCACGCAAACCGCGTCGCAAGCCGGGTGCATGCAAAACACGCGCTCGATCTCCGCGGGGAAAATATTCTCCCCCGCGGAAATGAACATATTCTTCTTGCGTCCGCAGATGTAATAATATCCGTCCGCGTCCGTGTAGGCGATGTCGCCCGTCCTCACCCAGCCGTCCTGCAGGATTGCCTGTGTTTGTTCCTCGTTCTTCCAGTAGCCCGAAAAGATCAAAGGCCCTTTGAACATCAGCTCGCCCTGTCCGCCCGCGGGTACATCCCGGCCTTTTTCGTCAACGATACGAACCTCGTTGAAAAACATCGGTTTCCCGGCTGCGTTCCACTTTTTTTCAAGCTGCTCCCGCGTGATCTCATTCACAGGCGGCACGAGGTTGCTCGGCCCCACCTCGGTCATGCCGTAGGCGTTCATCATCTTCACGCCCCGCTTCCAATAGATATCCATCGTTTCCCGCGTGATGGGTGCCGCGCCGCTGAGCAGCCAGCGGAAGCAGGAAAAATCCGTATCCGCGAAATCCGGCTGCGCGGCCAAATAGCGATAGATCGTTTCGACCGCCAAATTGACCGTCGGGCGTTCCTCGCGAATGATCCGCAGCGCCGTCGCCGCGTCGAAGTAAGGCAGCAGGACGACGCGCCCCCCGGTCAGCAGCGCCGAAGTCAAAGGCGAATTCCAGCCCGCCGTATGGAAGAAAGGCAGCATGGTGAGGATCGTATCCGCGGCGCTGATGCCGACGGTCAAAATCTGGCTGAGCGCGTTATAGAAAACAGCCCGATAGCTGAGCATCGCCGCCTTCGGCGTCCCCGTCGTTCCGCCCGTGTGGATGAGCATTTGCACATCCTCGAAATCCGGCGTTTCATAGCGCGCGCTTCCGTCCGGCGTATAGGCGAGGATGTCGTCATAGGAATAGCGGTCCCGCGCGTCGCCTTCTCCGGCAATCGCGATGAACGTGATGCCGCCGTGCGCCCGCAGCCCCTCGACGATGCCCCCGCGGTTTGCGGAAGCGGAATAAAAAATCACGCGCGGTTCCTCCGCGCCGACAAGGCGGGCAAGGACGGTGCCGCCCATCATACAGTTGTACGCCGTCATGATGATACCCGTCCGATAGCTCATGAAGAAGCAGTCGATGAAAGGCACCGCGTTCTGCGAAACAAAGGCGACGCGATCCCCTTTCCGAAGCTTCAACACCTCGGTCAGGAAAGCGCCGAGCTTGCCCGCCCGCTCATAAAGCTCGCCGTAGGTATATCGTTTTTGACCCGCGTAATCATATACCGCTTCCTTGCCGCCGGACTGCCGCGCTCGGAAACCGTACAGGTCGGGTACGCCGCCGCTGACCTGAATCACTTGTTTTTTCCTAAAGCCGCTCGAACACCGCCGCGGCTCCCATACCGCCGCCGATGCACATACTGACG
>JAITNA010000220.1 GCA_031290715.1 Eubacteriales Family XIII. Incertae Sedis bacterium
GACTGCGGGTCAGCGCATCCGGAAGTCTTTCTGATCGTGTGCGGATCGGCGGCATCATGGATTATCAAAAAGATTTTGAGAAATCGCGGCGGGCTGCACAACAGGGTGACGCGGCGCATGAAGATCGAGCCTTTCACGTTGGCGGAATGCGAGAATTATTTTGTCGATAATGAAATAAGTTTTGAAAGACGGGACATTGCGGAAAGCTATATGATATTTGGCGGTGTGCCTTTTTACCTGAGCCTGTTCGATCGAAGGCTCAGTTTGCCGCAAAACGTAGACGCGATTTGTTTTTCGGAAAACGCGCCGCTGAAAGAT
Organism: Eubacteriales Family XIII. Incertae Sedis bacterium; assembly: GCA_031290715.1. Classification (GTDB taxonomy): domain Bacteria; phylum Bacillota; class Clostridia; order Peptostreptococcales; family Anaerovoracaceae; genus JAITNA01. The sequence continues at coordinate 319 of JAITNA010000220.1, forward strand.
GAATTTGAAGAGGTGTTTTATTCCTTGTTCAAGCATGCGGATTTGCACATTCAAATCATCAAAACCCTCGCGCGGAAGAAAAAGGGCCTGTATCGCGAGGAAATCGTAGGCGGGCTCGACGTCACTTCCGGCGGCGGGCTGACAGATGCGCTCTATGAATTGGAACAGTCCGGATTCATCACGGTCTATGACGATTATTCAGGGAAAAACGGGAGATATTGTTTTCGCCTTACCGATGCTTTTTCGCTGTTTTATCTCACTTATATGGCAGGGCGGCGCAAAAAGGATATGCGATTTTGGTCTACCTTCACGGGGCAGTCGGCGCACAATTCATGGCGGGGCTACGCGTTTGTGCAAGTATGCTTTGCGCATACGGCACAAATCAAAGACGCGTTGGGCATTGCGGGCCTATCCGCGTCGATTTCCACATGGCGCAGCCGAGTGTCAGACCCGGGTGCGCAAATTGATCTGATTATTGAAAGAAATGACGGCGTCATCAATTTGTGCGAGGTGAAATACACGGCGGATGAATATCTCATCGACAAAAAATACAGCGAAGCCCTCCGGAACAAAAGGGATGCTTTCCGAAGCGAGATCAACCCCAAAAAAACGCTTCACCTCACTATGATCTCCGGCGGCGGATTGAAAACGAACGCGTATAGCAACATCGTGCAGTCGGTGGTGACCTTGGAACAACTGTTTCAATAGTGGTATACTCTTCTCATGTTGAATGTTTACTGCGGAAGAGAGGATATCGACAAGCAACGCTTTCTTTTTGAGCGGATCGCCGGGGCTGACGGGGCCGGGGGAATGGGCGTGCCGTCCGTCGGGGCGGGGCCGGTATTCCTTATCGTCCCCGATCAATTCACGCTTGAAGCGGAACGGGGAGCCTTTCATTATCTCGGCGTTTCCGCGTTCATCGACCCCATTGTGCTCAGTATGAACCGCTTAGCCGGCCGCGTGTTTGCCGAAACCGGGGGGCGAACGGACCACATCGACCAATACGGCAAATATATGCTCCTCGCGCGTTTGCTCTACCGGGGCAAAAGCCATATGGAGCTTTTCAAAAACCTTGAAAACTCCGCGGTGTTCATTGAAAAACTCAGCGACGCCATTATGAGCCTAAAGGCGCACTGCGTTACGCCCGATATGCTCGCGGCCTGTATCGCGGAAATGGAAGCGGACACTTTGCTGCGCCGCAAGTGCAAGGATTTGCTGCGGATATACAGCGGCTATGAGGAGGCTCTTGCCGCGGGGCGGCCGGACAGTACGGATATGACGCGGCTGTTCATCGAAAGGATCCCGCGCTCGAAACAAATCGCGGACGCGGTGATCTGGATATACGGGTTTGACTATTTCGCCCCCGTCAATCTGGAAGCGGTCGCGCGGCTTGCCGCTTGCGCGCGGGAGGTCAATGTCGTTTTGACGGCGGAGCCGGGGAACGCCTTTTTTGCCTTGACAAACAGGATGGCCGAGCAGTTGATCGAAACCGCGCGGGCGGCGGGCGCGCGGACGGATGCACCCAAAAGCGTACAGGGCTGCGCCTACCGGGGAACGGATCAAAGGCCCGCGGAAATCGCGCACATCGAACGCGCGTTATTTTCCTATCCGCTGCGGCAATTTGACGGCGGCTCGGCGCCCGCGCTGCGCTTTGTCAGGGCGCGGGATTTCCAAAGCGAAGCGGAAGCGGCCGCGATACAGATTTGCCGGCTTGTCCGCGAGGAAGGATTCCGGTACCGGGACATTCTCGTCCTTTGCAATGATATGGGCAAACGCGCGTCGGCCATTTCCCGCGTCTTTGGCGCCTATGGCCTGCCGGTATTCATGGATCGCCGCCGCGACGTCGACCACGACCCCGTACTGGAGTTCATTCTTGCGCTGCCGGAAATCGCCGCGAACGGAAGACGGCAGGAGGACGTTTTTCGCTGGATTCGCACGGGGCTGACGGGTATCGAAACGGACGACGCCGAGGAACTCGAGAACTACGCAATCAAATACAGGCTGCGCGGGCGCAAGTGGGGCGAACCGCTTCGGTACGGCGCGGGCGAATACGACGAGGAAACGCGGGCGCGCCTTGGCGAAGCGGCCGCCCGCGTCGATGAAATCACGGCGGCCTTTGCAAAACGCTTCGGCGCCGGACGGACAGGGCGCGAACGGACGGAGGGCCTGTATCTGTTTTTGACGGAGGACTGCGCCCTGCCCGAAAAGATCGCGGCCTATGCCGATGAACTCGAAGAAAAGGGCTATGCGGAATACGCGGATGAGCTGCGCGGTATCTGGGACGTCGCGGCCGGCGTCATGGATCAGATCGCCGGCGCCCTTGGGGACCTCACGATGGGGATGGAGGAATACGCCGCCATCCTGCGGGCGGGTTTTGCTTCTGTCAAGATGGGGGTATTGCCGCCCTCCGCGGACAGTATTGTCGTCGGAACCATGCAGAGGACGCGCACGAGCCGCGTCCGGGCGATGTTTGTCCTCGGCGCAAACGACGGGGAATTGCCGCTGTTTTGCGCGGACGACGGGTTGATCAGCGATGTGGAAAAGGGGGAGCTTGAAACGCTTGGAATCCCCGCTTTCCGGCGCGATGAAAATCTGATGCACGAGGAACAGCTTGCCATTTACAAAAATCTTTCAAAGCCGACGCGGCTCTTGTACCTGAGCTATACGGCGACGGGGAAGGGCGGCGGCGAAACGAAGCCGTCGATGATTTTTGAGCGGCTGCGCGAGCTGTTCCCGCGCATTCCCGTCAGCGGGAGCGGGGTCGGGGACGAGGTCGGGGACGGGGAAGCCGATACGGCCGCGGCCCTGTACAGCGAGGACAGCGTACTCGCGCGCTTGTCCGAGCAAATCCGCAGGAGCCTTACGGGAGCGGCCATGGACGGGATTTGGAACGACGTCTGGCTTTGGTATGAGAAAAACCGCCCGGAGAAAGCCGCGGCGCTGCGGCGCGGCCTGACCTTTGAAAACAGGAAAGACCGTATTGTCCCCGAAAGCGGACTGACGATATCGCCGAGCGCCATCGAAGGGTATAGCCGTTGTCCGTTTTCATACTTTATGGATCGGGGCCTGCATCTTGGGGAACGCCGCGTTCACGAGGCGGACAGCCGAAACATGGGCGAGGTCTATCACGACGTCCTCATGCGCTTTGGCATGAAGATGAATGAAAGCGGCCGTCCGGTCAGCGACACGGAAAGTTTGTGGAACAGCGCGGACCGTGCGCAGACGGATCATTTCATGGAGGAAATCTTTGAAACAGTCGCGGCGGAATATGAGCAGGGGCTTTTTAATACAGGCCCCTATGAACGTTATCGAAAAGAGCGATTGAAGCGGATTTCAAAGGATGTGGCGTGGGCGCTGACGGAGCGCGTGCGGGATACGGATACGGAGCGCATGATTTTTGAAACCGAGTTCAAGCAGAGCGGGAAGCTCCGCGAACTCGAAATCGGGCAAATCAAGATCGCGGGGCGTATCGACCGCGTCGATATTCTGGCGGGCGGCTACGCAAAGGTCGTAGACTACAAATCGGGCGGCGACACGTTTCATATCGACGACGTCAAATCCGGATGGCAGCTGCAATTGATGATCTACCTCAAAGCGGCCGCGGGGACATACAAGCCGGCGGGGGTGTCGTATTTCCGGATTTTCGAGCCGCACATCGACGTGACGAAACCGGGCGCACCGCAGACGGCGGAAGAGATTCGGGACGCGGTCACAGCGGAATACAAAAACGACGGGATATTGATCGACCTCGAAGGCCGCGCGGAAGCCGCGGGCGAGGGCACAGGCACAAACACGGGCACAAACACCGGCGAGAAATTCGTTACACGAAATGAATTCGACGAGCTTCAGGAAGCGGTTTCCCATGTGCTTGGGGATCTCGCGGAGCGCTTCGCGGCCGGGGAAATGCCCGCCCGCCCGAAAGCGAAAAAGAAAGGCGGTGAAAAAATCACCGCCTGTACCTATTGCCGTTATCGCAGTGTTTGCAACTACGATATTGTCTTTGAAACATGAAATCCCACGCACTGGATTCCCGGGATAAACCCGGGAATGACAGCAGTTTTTCCCATGTCTGAATGTTATCGGGCGCCTATTTCCCGGAAACTTTTTTCTGCAAGGATTCTTTTTCGGCCACATGCTTCTCCCAAATCGGGTCGGACGTTTCGCCCCATTTCTGCGCGACGTCGTGCGTCTTTGCCGTCAAACTCTCGACGGGCTCCGGCGCCATCATATCGGTGCTGTGCGCGCCGCTTGCGGAAACCATCTTCTCGATCGCTTCGGGATTGTCAAGCACGGGACAGGGCCGCATATGGTTGTCGTTGAACGGCTGACATTCCTTATAAGCCTTGAAAATCGGGGATTGCAGCGCTTCGAGCAGCGAAACCTCGTTGATGTTGAGATTGGAATAATGAACGAAAGCGCAGGGCTCCACGTCGCCGGCGGCGTTGATGTGGAAGTAACGGCGCCCGCCCGCAATGCAGCCTTCGGTGTATTCGCCGTCGTTCCAGAAATCCATCGCAAAGACGGGCTTCGTGTCGCGGATCACGCGCATACGGTCGTGCATCCACTTGCGTTGGTCGGAGGTCGCGAGGAGATCCGGCACCGCGTCGACGCCGACGGGCATGTAGGTGAAATTCCACGCGAAGCGGCAGCCGAGGCCGATCATCTCGTCGATGAACGCGTCCCCGCCGACTTCGTAGGTGTTCTTGCTGTGGTAGCAGGTGCTGTAGCCGAAAGGCAGACGGTAAGAGCGCATGAGCTTCATGCCGTCAATCACCTGCTGATAGACGCCTTCGCCGCGCCGCATGTCGGTTGCTTCCCCGTCGCCTTCGATGGAGAAAGCCAATGTGAAGTTCGCGACGCGGAGCAGGTCCTTGCAGAAATCGTCGTCCACGAGCGTACCGTTCGTGAAAGCGAAGAAGTAGCAATCCTGGTGCTTTTCGGCAAGCTTGATGAGGTCGGCCTTGCGGACGAGGGGCTCGCCGCCGCTGTAGATGTAGAAACGGATGTCGAGCGCCTTCCCCTCTGTAATAATGCGGTCGAGGGTTTCAAAGCTCAGGTTGTTCTTCGCGCCGTACTGCGCGGCCCAACAGCCGATGCATTCGAGATTGCACGCGCTGGTCGGGTCCATCAGGATGGTCCAAGGGATGTTGATGTCGTACTTTTCCTTGATGACCTCGCGCTCGGTGTTGTCCAATGTGCCGTTGATGAAGAAACATTCGGAAAGCTTCTTGATACAGCGGATGTCCACTTCGTCAAAGAGCTTTTGGACGAAAGTACTCCAGATGCTGTCCGGATTGATGATCGTCTTGCGGAACATCGCGATCTGGGCGGCATGCATATTTTTCCGATCCAGTGTTTCCGCGAGGTCTATCATCTTCGGCAGGTGCTTGATCGGATCCTTCGACATGTAGTCAAGGAGCAAATCGACGGTTTTTTTCTTGATCAGATTCATACGTATTACCTCCAAAAAGTAGTGAACTCCCGTCCAATAAAATTTCATATCAACTTAATTATAGCACAAACATCCAGATTTCAAAATATTTTTTTTCAGTAACTTTTCTATATCTTGTGTAATCGCCGATTTCCAACCACTCTATAAAGTTGCCAATTACAAAACATAAAGAATTCGTTCCTTTTTTTGCGATAATATTGCTCCGATTCAGGCATGGGCTGAATATTGCCATTCTCGGTAAAAACTTTGTCATTCTTGGGCGCGAAGCGTCCCGAGAATCCAGTGACATATTTATCACTGGATTCCCGCATTCGCGGGAATGACAGTGGTACAGGAGCTTTAGCTCCGTCGTACCACGTCTGTCAAGAGTGCAGCGCTTCTGCTGCGGCAGGTTTTGCATGAAAGCGCCGAGATTCGGCAAATAGGTGTTCATGCCGCGCGGAGAGCCCGCATTGCGTTCAATATCGCAATCAGCGCTACGCCGACGTCGCCGAATACCGCCGCCCACATCGAAGCGAGCCCGAGCGCGCCGAGTACGAGCAGCAGCCCTTTCACGCCGAGCGCGAATACGATGTTCTGCAGAACGATGCCGTGTGTTTTCTTCGCAATGCGGATCGCGACCGCGAGCTTCGACGGTTCATCCGTCATGAGTACCGCGTCCGCGGCTTCGATGGCCGCGTCGGAGCCGAGCCCGCCCATCGCGACGCCGACATCCGCGCGGGCGAGGACGGGCGCGTCGTTAATGCCGTCGCCGACGTAGACCAAGGTCCCCGCGTTCGCCGAACTTTCTTTGGCTTCGCGCTCGACCATCTCCAGACGCTCGACCTTTTGATCGGGGAGAAGTTCGGCAAAATACGCGTCGAGCCCGAGTTCCGCCGCCACCGCGCCCGCCGCCGCGTCATTGTCGCCGGAGAGCATGACGAGTTTTGTCACGCCGGCGGAACGCAGAGCCGCCGCCGCGGCCTTGCTGTCCGGTTTGACCTCGTCCTCGAGGATCAGACAGCCCGCGTACCGCCCGTCCTCCGCCGCGTAGACGGCGGTGCCGATCCGGTCCGCAGGGGTATACGCGATATCAAAAGCGTCCATCAGCCGCCCGCTGCCCGCGAGGATTTCCGACCCGTTCACCACCGCGCGCAGACCTTTCCCCGCGATTTCCTCATAGGCCGTCGGCGCCGCAATACCCGCACCCGCCGCCCCCGCCGCAGCGCCCGCACCCGCCGCACCCGCCGCCGCGAGGATGGCGGCCGCGATGGGATGCGTAGACGCCTGTTCGGCCGCGGCGGCAAGCCGCAGGAC
>JAITNA010000224.1 GCA_031290715.1 Eubacteriales Family XIII. Incertae Sedis bacterium
ATCCGGGGTATGAGTTCAAGATGGCGGATGGCTTGATTACGAATTTTCATTTGCCGAAATCTACGCTGCTCATGCTTGTGTCGGCCTTCTATGACCGGGAAAAGATGCTGGCAGTCTACCGGGACGCGATTGAAAAGGGGTATCGGTTTTTTAGTTACGGGGACGCGATGCTGATTTCCTAACAGGGAGGTAATGATTCAGGCATATGGCAGGAGCGATTTCATTTGAATTACTGCAAAAAGACGCGGGCGGCAAGGCGCGGCGCGGCCGCTTGACGACGCCGCATGGGATGATTGAAACGCCGGTGTTCATGCCGGTCGGGACGGCGGCCACGGTCAAGGCGGTCAAACCGGAGGACGTCAGGGAGCTCGGGGCGCAGATCATTCTCGCGAATACGTACCACCTTTTCCTGCGGCCGGGCCATGAGGTGGTCAGGAAAGCGGGCGGCCTGCACAAATTCATGAACTGGAGCGGGCCGATTTTGACGGACAGCGGCGGCTTTCAGGTATTCAGCCTTTCTTCTATTAATAATATCACGGAAGAGGGGGTAATGTTCGCGTCCCACATCGACGGCTCGCGGCGGCTGCTTTCGCCCGAAAAGTCCATCGAGGTTCAAAACGCGCTCGGCGCGGACATCATCATGGCGTTTGATGAGTGTGTGCCGTATCCCGCCGGGCGGGAGTATGCGGCGGCTTCGGCGGCGCGGACGACGCGGTGGCTTGCGCGGTGCAAGGCAGCGCACCTTGACACGGACAGGCAAGCCTTGTTCGGCATCATGCAGGGCGGGATGTATGGGGATCTGCGCGCGGAGAGCGCGGCGCAAATCGCGGCGCTTGATTTGCCGGGCTACGCCATCGGCGGGCTTTCCGTCGGGGAGCCGAAGGATGTAATGTACGGGATTTTGGACGATTGCGCGGATCTTTTGCCGCAGGAAAAACCGCGCTATCTGATGGGTGTCGGCAGTCCGGACGCGTTGTTTGAGGCGGTCGCGCGCGGCGTCGATATGTTCGACTGCGTACTGCCCACGCGGGAAGCGCGGCACGGGCGGGCGGCGACATCGCTCGGCTCTGTCAATCTGCGCAACGCGGCGTATGCGGAGGATTTTTCGGCGCTTGACCCTGCCTGCGATTGCTATACCTGCCGCCATTATTCGAGAAGCTATCTGCGGCATTTGATCATGTCGAAAGAAATCCTCGGCGCGACGTTGGTTTCGATTCACAACCTCGCGTTTCTCTGCGGGCTCATGGCAAAGATGCGCGCCGCGATTGAGGAGGGGGCGTTTGAGGTTTTGAAGCGGGAATTTTTCGCGCGGTACTATGATGGATAAATTACTATAAAATGTGTATAATGATGTATGAATTTTGAAAGGACCGGGCTGTATGCCGATACTTGTACAGCGGGGCTTGCCCGCTTATAAAACGCTGAAACATGAGAATATCTTTGTGATGCAGGATCGCCGCGCCGCAAGGCAGGATATCCGGCCGCTTTCTATTGCTGTCGTCAACCTCATGCCGCTGAAGGAGGTCACGGAAACGCAGTTGATCCGCTTGCTTGCGAACTCGCCGCTTCAGGTGGAGCTTCAGCTGCTCACGCTTTCCTCGCATGAATTTTCGCATGTCGACCCGCTTCATATGGAAACGTTTTATAAGAAATTCGACGTTATGCAATATGAGCGTTTGGACGCGATGATTATCACGGGGGCGCCGGTGGAAGCGATTCCGTATGAGGATGTCGATTATTGGCGCGAGCTCAAAGCGATCATGGATTACTCCAAAACGAACGTGTTCAGCACGCTTCATCTCTGCTGGGGCGCACAGGCCGGGCTTTATTACCATTACGGGATACAAAAGCATATGCTGAGCAAGAAGCTTTTCGGCGTGTTCCCGCATCGCGTGATCGATGCGAAGAGCGATTTTACGAGGGGCTTTGACGAGGAGTTTTTTGTGCCGCATTCGCGCTATGCCGAGGTGCGGCGGGAGGATATTCTGGCGGCGCCGGATTTGAAAATCTTGGCGGAGTCCGAGGCGGCGGGCGTTCATATGGTCGTGAGCAAGGACAAGCGGCGGCTGTATTTGCAGGGGCATTGCGAGTACGATTGGAACACGCTTCGGCTCGAGTATGAGCGGGATGCGGCGCGGGGGCTGCCCGTGGAGGTTCCGGTCAACTACTTCGAGGACGACGATCCGAAGAAGCGCGTTTTGATGAAATGGCGCGGGCACGCGAATTTGTTTTTTGCGAATTGGCTCAATTTCGTCTATCAGGAAACGCCGTTCGATCTGTCCGAACTGTCGCAGGCCGGCAGTTTCACGCACGGTGGCGGGATATAGGGCTTGTTTAGAAAGATGAAATGAATATGGAAAAAGCAGAAAAATCAGGATCTGCGGAGGGCGGGGTCGTTTTCCCCGCTTGTCCGCATGCGGATGTTTGCGGCGGGTGTACGTGGCAAGGGACGGCGTACGGCGAACAGCTTTCAGCCAAGAACGCGGAGGTCTTGCGGCTGCTTGCGGCGAATGATGTGCGCGCGGGCGAATACCGGCCGGCGCGGGCGACATCGGGCATCCATGGCTATCGAAACAAAATGGAGTACTCTTTCGGGGACGAGGTGAAGGACGGCCCGACGACATTGGGCTTGCACCGCAGGAAGAGTTACATGGCGGTAATCAATACGGATGGCTGCCGGATCGTGCCGGAGGCGTTCAATGTTTTGCGGGCGGCGGTGTTGGACTGGGCCGAGCGTGCCGGGCATGAGCTTTACCATAAGCGCTCGCATACCGGATTTTTGCGTAGCCTTGTGTTGCGGCGCGGGGAGCGCACGGGCGAGTTGCTTGTCAATCTTGTGACGACGGATACGGAAACGCTTGACGAAGCGGCGTTTGTCGAAATGATTCTCGGCTTGCAGTTGGCAGGAACACAGGGGGACGGTTCATCCGTGTTGCTCCCCGGCAACACGGATGAACCGTCCCCCTGTGTTGTCGGCATTTTGCATACGATCAACAACCGGCGGTCGGATGTGATCGCGCGGGACAGCTTGAAGGTGCTGTACGGGCGCGGACATTATTTTGAGGAGATGCTGGGGCTTCGGTTCCGCGTGGATGCCTTTGCGTTTTTCCAGACGAATACCTCCGCGGTCGAGGACATGCTGACGGAGGCTTTCCGCATGCTGCCGGAGGGCGGGCTGCCGGGGACGCTTTACGATATCTACTGCGGGACGGGGACGATCTCGCTCGCGCTCGCGGATCGGGCGGACCGAGTGGTCGGTATTGAGATCGTGCCGGATTCCGTGACGGCGGCGCGCGAGAACGCCGCTTTAAATGGGATTGAAAATTGCGACTTCATTTGCGGGGACGCGCTTGCGGTATTGGATGAAACGGATGCGGCGGGTCGCCGGCCGGACATGATCGTCGTCGACCCGCCGCGCATGGGCATGCACCCGAAGGCGCTGAAAAAAATTATTACATACGGACTGCCGCGGATACTTTATATCAGTTGCAATCCCAAGACCTTTTGCGAGAATATGGCGGCACTTCAGGCCGCCGGTTACAAACTCGATACGCTCGGCGTATATGACAATTTCCCATTCACGAAACATACGGAATTGGTTGGGATGATTGTGAAAAAGTAAGGAAAAGCAATGGCGATTACTCGCTTTCCTGCATGCCGCTCCTCCTATTCTTCAAAATTCCCCGTATGATATGAAGGGCAATGCTGATGAGGAAGAATATGCCGATCAGCGGCGTGAAGCGGTTCACCCATGTCGCCGGAAGCTGCAAGTCCTCCAAAAGCAGGAACAGGATCGCGGGGATGAATCCTGCCGCGATGGCGGCGCCCAGTAGTCTGCGCGGCCGGCCGGTCGTTTCCGGCACATCATCTTCTTCCCTGCGTCTGCGCAAAACCCGCGCCAGAATCAAGATGGCGGAACAGATCAAGGCAATCAGCGCCATCAACAGATTCAGAAGCGACCACGCGTCGCGAAATCCGAAATTCCCCGCGGGAATGTCGCCGTCAAACAGGTCTTTCAGCAGGTCGCCGCTCTGCCTGTCCAAGGCCCTCCGAAGGATGTCGTCCTCGGACAAACGCGGCTTTTTCGGCTCCGGCGCCGACTTCTGATCCGGCGTTTTGACCTTCGCCCCTGCGTCCTCATTGGTTTCTTCCTTAGGCACTGCGCCGGGGGGCGGATCGGGGCTCGCCGGTTTTGACGCGGGCGGTTTCGGCTTCGCCGGCGTTACCGGTCCCGGTACGTTCGGCCCCGGCACATCCGGCGCGGGCGGGTCCGGCTTTGGATCAACGATCTGCTCGACCACCTTGAATAAGGCGGTCAGCTCCACATCGGACGCGGGCATCGCGAAGGAGAAAGCCCCCGCGATAGGCGGTACAACGCCGCCTTTTTCCGTTCGCCATCCGACAAATTCGTAACCGCTGTAAGCCCTCGCCGAAAGCGATACCATCGCGCCCGCGCGCGTCTGCGCCACACTTGCCGCCACTGTGCCGCTATCGGCCGGAGAAGCGTTGACCTTGATCTGATACAGCCGCGCCCACCGGGCATAGAGCACGCGGTCCTCCGTGATCCGGCCGGCCATGAAATCCCACGCTGCCCCGCCGACGCCCGCCGTATACCAACCATCGAAGTCATGATTTCCCCGCATCGGCGTTTCCGGTATGGCGGCAAGACTCCCCTTGGGTATCCTGATCTGCGGCGTCCCCCAGAGCCCGTCATAGTTCAAATCAAAATCCACACGGAAGCGTTCTTTCACCCACGCGGCGGTATAGGTCTGCTTCGTGGAAACGACCTCAATGCTCGGCTGCACCATGGGGAATATCTGATCCACCGGTGCCGCTGTCGGGTTTGAGGGCTGATTGCTCTCCCAGCCGACAAAGCCAAAATCCGCGTCGGTGGTATCGATCGCCGCCCGCGGGAAGGCGGTCAGTTTGCCGCCCGGCGTCGTGATGAGGTAATAAATCTCATCGTTCAGCAGGCTCTGGATGCCGTTCAGCGGCGGCTTAGACAGCATACTCTTGTCCGTCCATTTCCCGGTATGCGCAACGCCGGGATCGAATTTCGTCCAGTAGATTTCCGCCGCGCCCGCGTTAGGGAAGTGGTCGCGCGGATAGCCGCGCGTGTCGACCCTGACATTTTTATCGTAATACGGCCCGGAACCATCGCGGTACATCTCATCGCTCCGGGGACTGGGGATGTAACAATAACGCTGCGCGCTATTGGCCGCGGAGCCGACCGCGGAGCCGAAGCTTTCCTTGACAGGCCGGCCGCCTGCCACATTGGCAAAGACATTTTCTACGGTAATCTTTGCGGCAGTGTTGA
>JAITNA010000048.1 GCA_031290715.1 Eubacteriales Family XIII. Incertae Sedis bacterium
GCCGCCCATCGTCGGCGTCCCGCTCTTTCCCTGATGCGCCTTGACTTCCTCGTGGATATTCTGCGTACTGCCGATCTTTTTGAGGAAAGGGATGAGGATATGGGCGACAATTGCCGTGACGGCAAATGCGCATGCGAGCGGCAGGAGCATATCATTCATCGCAAATTTGAACGCCGTCAATGCCGTATCCGAAAACATCCGCTTTTCTATTCCTCCCCGAGCAAGGCGCCGACGACTTCCTCCATCTTCATCGACCTAGACCCTTTGATATAATACGCATCGCCTTCCTGTTTTTGGGAGAGAAGAAAGCGCAGCAGCTCCGCTTTTTCCTCAAAATGAAACACCTCCGGCTTTGCCCCGCGGGGAATCTCCCGCAAGGCGCCCGCCGCGATTTCCCGCGCCTTTTCGCCGAAGGCGACGATCAGGTCGGCGCCGCTTTCCGCTGCCCTTGCCCCGACCCGCCGGTGCAGCGTTTCGGATTCCGCGCCAAGCTCGTTCATGTCGGCCAATACGACGACTTTTTTCTTCGCGTCGACGGTTTCAAAAAAATCAAGCCCGCTGTCCGCGCTGTCCGGACTGGCGTTGTAGGTATCGTCAATAATGAACACGCCGCTGCCTTGGATCGGCTGCATGCGGTGCGGCGCCGTTTCAAAAGTCCGAAGCGAACGCGCCGCCGCGCTCATGCCGATGCCGAGCCGGGCGGCTGCCGCCGCGGCAAGGCCCGTACTCAGGCCGCCGTAAGCGCCGAGGATCGGCAGCACAAAGCGTTCGACGTCGTCATCCCAGCTTTCGATCTCGAAGGTGAGCCGCCCCTCTTCATTGTAGCGGGCACCCTTGACCCGATACGCGGCGGGCTCGCAATCCTCATCCCCTTCTCCATTCTGCCGGACGCTGACAAGCTGATAGCCCTTTTCCGCGCTGTCCGCTTCCGCGGCGGCCAAAACGTCTTGTTGATCCCCGTTGATCACAAGGACATCCCTCGGCCCGAAAAATGCGGCGACCTCCATCTTCGCGGCCAAAATGCCGCCGTCCGAATCGAAATTTTCGCGGTGCGAGATGCCGGCGTTTGTAATGACCGCGATGTCGGGACGCGCGATCTCCGCTGATCTTTCAATCTCCCCCGCGTGTTCCATCCCCATTTCGAGGATGAGGACCTCCGTATTTTCCGGCATCGACAGGATCGTCTTTGCGACGCCGATTTGGTTGTTGTAGTTTTTTTCCGTAGCGGCCGTATGGTAAACCTCCGCGCAAATACAGGCGATCATGTCTTTCAGCGTGGTCTTGCCGACGCTGCCCGTCACGGCCGCCACGACAGGATCGACCTCTTTCCGGTACCAAGCCGCGAGGTCCTGATACGCGCGCAGGGTATTCTCGACGATGATCGCCGGCACACCCGCGCCCGCGGGAATCTTTGCGGCGTCGGAAACCACGAAAAGCGCGCAGCCCTTCTCCGCCGCTTCGGAAAGATGGTCGTGCGCGTCGTGCGTTTCGCCGGGCAGAGCAAAAAAAACATCGCCGGCCGCAAGTGTGCGCGTATCCGTTGATACTCCGCTCACGCGGACCGGCCCCGCCTGACCCTCATTTCGCAAGCGCCCGCCTGTGACCGCCGCAATCTCCTCCGCAAACATCGTTTTCATATATTATTATTACATTTCCTCAATTCGGATACAGAAATACCGTGCTGCCGGGCTCAACGCGTGTGCCGGGCTTCGGATATTGGTCCGTGATCTCGTAGTCCCCGCTGCTCCCGGCGCCCTCGCTGCTCACGACAAAGCCGCTTGCTTCCAAAGCTTCTTCCGCAGCCTCGTAATGCCACCCCACCATATCGGGTACCGAAACCTTCCCTTGATCCATCGTCGCCATCTCTTCTTCCGTGTAATTGGGCTTCACATTGAGGTAGCGAAGCACCTCGCTTGTGATCGTGTTGAGCGTCGGCCCGGCCGTCACATTCCCGTAGTGGGCTTTTTTCGGGGTGTCCGCGACGACGAGGATGACAAAGCGCGGATTGTCGATCGGCGCGATGGCGGTCATGGAACCGACGACCGCGCCGCCGGAATATTCGCCGTCGATGAGTTTCATCGTCGTGCCCGTCTTGACGCCAAGGCGATAGCCTTCGATACGGCCCGCCGGCGTAGGCGACTCGGCCGCGACGTATTCCATGATGCCTTTGATTTCCTGCGCGGTTTCTTCGGAAATCACCTGCCGCTCGATCTTGGACGGGAATTCCGTGACGATCTCGCCGTCGGCGTTCGCGAGCCCCTTGACGATATGCGGCTGCATCAGCTTCCCGTCGTTCGCGATGGCCGCGACAGCGCTCACCATCTGAATGGGCGTGACGGACAAGCCCTGCCCGAAAGACATCGTGGAGAGCCCGACGGGGCCGGCGACCTCCGCGCTCTGGATCAGCGGCCGGCCCTCGCCGGGGAGGTCGACACCCGTTTTTTCCGTAATGCCAAAAAGCTCAAGGTAGTTGTAAAACCGCTCATACCCCATCTTCTGGACGATCTGGATCATCACGGGGTTGCAGGAGTTGAGTACGCCGTTGCGCACCGTCTGTACCCCGTGCGCACTGGGATAGTTCCAGCAGCGGATATCCCGGTCGTAGACCTTGTACGAGCCGTTGCAGACAAACTCGGTTTCGGGCGTTACAACGCCCTCCTCCAAGGCCGACGACACCGTGATCAATTTGAACACGGAACCGGGGTCGTAGGTATCCGAGATGATCGGATTGCGCCACATCCGGCTCAGATATGCCGTTTGGTCTTCGGGGGCAAGCGCGGCAAACTCCGCCTGCGCTTCTTCGGCGATCGGCTCCCACGGCGCGTTGGGGTCGAAAGGGTCGGTGGCGGCCATCGCGAGGATTTCGCCGTTCCCCGGGTCCATCACGACGCACATCATGCGATCCGCGTCGACCTCCTCCTTCCCTTTGGCAAGCGCTTCTTCCACGTAATATTGAATGGTTTCGTCGATTGTCAGCACGAGATTGAGGCCGTCCGTACTCTCATACAGAGCCTTTTCGCCGCCCGTGAGATCATTGCCGACCCCGTCGGTACTCGCGATCCTGCGGCCGGCGATGCCGCTCAAATACTGGTTGTATTCCAATTCCACCCCGTTTTGCCCGGCGCCGTCCAGATTGACGCTGCCAATCACATGGGACGCAAGCGTACCGAGCGGATACTTCCGCGTCGTGTTTTCCTCCACCTCGATCACGGAAAGGTCCTGATTGTTGATCCCCTCGCGGATCACTTGAAGCTGTGCCTTCGTGACGTCTTTTGCGACGCGCACACGCGTCAAATCCGCGTTGTATTTTGCGAGGATATCCTCGGAGGCGACGCCGAGCGCGTCCGCGATCACCGCCGCCGCCAATTTCTTTTGCGTTTCGACGACGGCCGTTTCCGTTTCCGATTCCAAATCATAAGGCTTCAGACGCACCCAAATGCGGTAACTCGCCGTACTGACGGCGAGCTCCTTCATATTCCGGTCGAGGATACTTCCGCGAACCGGCGTGATCCGTTCATCCTTGATCTGGTATTCCGCGGCCTTCGATGCGTATTTGTCACTGGCCACGATCTGAATCCATCCGAGCCGGAAGGTCAGGGCCGTGAACGCCAACAGGATGAAAGCGAAAGCCACAATCATCCTTTTTTGAATATTGACGACGCCGGCCGCCGTACCCTTACTGTTCTTCCGGTTCCTGCGCTGTGCCATAGACCTTTCCTTTGAGATACTGCGCGAACTCCTGCTGCGGATCAGGCAATTCGCTCAAATAGATATACTGGTCATATTTCGGTGCCTGCATACCGAGCTCGTTGACCGCCCGGTCGCGGATTGCCTCAATGTTTTGCGCCTGTTCGATTTCGACCTTGATACTGACAATGTCTTCCTCGATCTGCGCCATCTCTTTCTTCGTATGATTGATATCCTGCTGTATGACAGCCGCCTGGGCCGCAAGAAAGATCATCGCCATCGCGACGCCCGTAACGACCACCATGATGAGGATGACGGCGCGTATCTCCGCTCCGCTCAACGTCCTGATCTGCGCGGCGGGATGGCGCTCCGCTTCACGGGTTTCCCGCGGCGCTGCCGGCGCCCTTCGCCGCCTTGGTTTCCGGGCCGGTTCCGGGCGCGCCGCAAAACCCCGGTACGCCGCCGAGGATCTTCTGTTCCTTCGCGCCGCCCTTTCGGATGCCCTATCCTGTTCCGTATTTTGTGCCGCCATTTCTCTCCTGCTCGTTTCTTGCAATTCCTGCAACAATTCCTGCAATTTTTTATAATTTTTCCAGAATGCGCAGCTTTGCGCTTCTCGCTCTCGGATTTTCCGTCTTTTCCCCCTCGGATGGCAGGATGGGTTTTCTGTTTACGCGTTTCGCGTCCGGGGTCTTTCCGCAAACGCAAACCGGGATGTCCTTCGGGCATTCACAGGGGTCCTCCCGTCTGCGGAACACCTCTTTTACAATGCGGTCCTCCAAGGAATGGAAGGTGATGACCGCCAATCTTCCTCCACTGTTCAGCGCGTCGATAAGCTTGTCAAGCCCCCTTTCGAGCGCGCCCAACTCATCGTTGGCTTCGATGCGGATTGCCTGAAACGTCCTCTTCGCGGGGTGGGGCCCATCCTTTCTTGCGGAAGCGGGAATCGCGTTCTTGATGATTCGCACGAGCCGCCCCGTAGAGGAAATCCTTTCCCGCGCGCGTTCCCTGACGACAAACTGCGCAATGCGCTTCGCCCACCGTTCTTCGCCGAAATCCCGAATCACGCGGCACAGCTCCGCTTCGGCATAGCCGTTCACGATCTCCTCCGCCGTCGGCGTGTCCGCGCCGGCGTCCATCCGCATATCGAGCGGGCCGTCCTGCATATAGGAAAAGCCGCGCGCCGCGTCGTCAAGCTGTTTCGACGATACGCCAAGGTCGAGCAGCGCCCCGTCCAAGCCCGCGATATCGTTCTCCCGGAGAATCCGCGTGATATCTTCAAAGCTTCGATTGACAAAGAGCTTTCTGCAGGAAAAGCCTTTCAGCCTTTCCGCAGCCGCGGCGATGGCCTCTGTGTCCCGGTCAATCCCGAGCAGCGTTCCCGCTTCGCCGATGATTTCACAGATACGGGCCGCGTGCCCGCCGCCGCCGAGCGTACCGTCCGCGCAGATCCCCCCGCCGCCGAGCGCGAGCCCTTCCACACTCTCCCGGAGCAGCACAGGGGTATGCTCGTACTCCATTTCCTATTCTCTGTCCGAGGTTTCTTTGGCCTCGTTCATGAGCTCGTCCGGGTTCAAATTGCCCGGAGCCATCTCCTCGTCGAAACGCTCCTTGCTCCACAGCTCGATCATGTCGCCGCAGCCGACAAAGACGATCTCCCGTTCGATGCCCGCGTACTCTATGTGGTCGGGGGGAAGGTTGATTCGGCCCTGCTTGTCAACGTCCGTTTCGCGGGAATTTCCGAAGAACATGCGTCGCAGCTTCCGCGCCTTGCTGTCCCGCTGTGTGCGGTTGCTGATATATTTGGCGGTATAGGTTTCCCACCCGTCCGGCGTGAAGACATAAAGACAGGGCTCGATGCCTTTGACAAGCCAAATCCGATCCCCAAGGCCGCCGCGAAGCTTGGTGGGGATGAAAGCCCTGCCTTTGCTGTCTATCGTATTGAAAAAATTTCCTGTCAGCATCGCCTGATCTCGGTCCTCGATTTCCCTAAGGAGCAGTTAAATACCCATATAAAAGATAGAATTTTTCTACTTCTATATTGAGTATTTCCACTTTACTCCACAAATCCCCCCTTGGCAAGCATTTTCACAAAAAAATCACAAATCATTTCCCCCGCATTATCATTTCAGCGCAAAAACCTTGTCAGCCGTAGAGTGCCACGCGCTAAAGCCCTGCACTCCTGGCAGACGTCCTACCATCGGTTTGCTTGCGCAAACCGGGTTAGGACTGTCAGCCGTAGAGTGCCACGCGCTAAAGCCCTGCACTCCTGGCAGACGTGGTACAACGGAGCTGAAGCTCCTGTACTACTGTCATTCCCGGGCGCGAAGCGTCCCGGGAATCCAGTGCATTACTACTCACTGGATTCTCGGGATACACCCGCTCGCTTGTAACGACTCAGACAATAAAATTGGCAGACGAGCGGACGAGTGCATCCTAAAATCCTGTTTCCTATGCGAATTTTGACTCTATTACGCCTTTGGCGGACAAAAGGGCGTAATAGAGTCAAGATCCGTATAAAAACACCCCCTTTTTTGACGAATTCTGACTCTATTACGCCTTTGGCGGTCAAAAAGGCGTAATAGAGTCAAGATTCGCAATTCCACAGGAATCAAGTGGGAAGAAATTGCGGGATGTCGGGTGTTCCGCGGCAGTGGGGATTAACAGGAATTAGAATAAACACCCTGATTCAGATATTTTAACTATTGATTGATCCCTAAAACAGATATCACAATTGTCACAATTGTTCCGATGGCGGCAATAAATGCGACCACGGTTTCTCCTGATAAAACAACAGGTATGTTCGGAGATTGATCGACAAAAGTAATATCACTAAAAAAAGTTTCTGTTTCAGCATTTTCATCGGCTTTAGCCGCAATCAAAAAGCGGGGAATCTCCCCGCCATTTGGTGGACCCGGGGGGTTCAACCAACCCAGACAGAGCCGAAACTCTGTACGTTGAGTAAATTGTAGTCGCGTTGGCGCAAACAGTCAAGCGGTCGCATTGCCTCAAAAAAAACAACGTCGAAATAGGTATCGTTGCCTCATAAAAAAATAACGTTGAAAATTTGTACTGAGACCATCAGATCGGAGGTACAAATTGAATGGCGAAATTGAGCA
>JAITNA010000092.1 GCA_031290715.1 Eubacteriales Family XIII. Incertae Sedis bacterium
GTCGCTCGCAGGATGAAAGCCGACGGCGAGCCTATTGAAAAAATAATACGGTATACAAACATTTCCTCCGCAGAGCTTGCGAAGCTGTAAATGACACTATTTAGCAAGAGTCGTTCCCATGTATTGGGGGCGGCTTTTTTGCGGGAAGCGCGGGGCGGCCTGTGGTTGATTATTCGGGGAGTTTTATTAGGGCGGGCTTTCGGTTCATATAGACCGCGATGCGGCGCAGGCCGGCGGCGCGCAGCATCGCTTCGCCCTCTTCGAGGAAAGCGCCGACATCCCGCGCGCGGTGGGCGTCGGAGCCGATCGTGACGAGTTCGCCGCCTAATTCCCGGTAACGGCGCAGGATGGCCGGCGTCGGAGTGCCGCGCTTTGCAAGGCCGTAGCGGAAAGCGGAGGTGTTGATCTCAATCCCTTTGCCGTCGGCGATGGCAAGGCGCAGGATTTCGTCGACATAGGGCATGTAGAGATCCTCGGGCGCGAAGCCCTTTGTATAGCGGTCGATAACGTTCAGGTGTCCGAGGACATCGTAGTCCTTGTAGGTCGTGATCGAATCGAGCAGGAGGGAATAATAGCGCTCGATGATTTGCGCGAGCGTTCTTCCTTTGTGAAAACTGTCCTGATGGATGCAGTGTTTCTTGTCGCTATGGATGGAAGCGATCACAAAATCAAAATCATAGCCGCGGACGACGTCCCGGCAGATATTCAGCGCTTCCCCCGGCATCAGGCCCAGTTCAATGCCCTTTGCGACGGGCAGTCTGTCCGCATAGCGCTCCTTCGCGGCCGTGAGCGCTGTTTCATAGCCGCGGATATCGAGCAGGCAGGGGAAGTCCTCGTCGGGATAGAGCGGGTCAAAGTGGTCCGTCAGGGCGATCCCGTCAAGCCCCGCGGCGATGGCGGCTTCGATGATTTCATTCATCGGCGTTTCCGCGTCGTCGGAAAAGCTCGTGTGCAGATGATAATCGTACAAAGTAAATCTCCATGGTTCCTATGTTATAATATCTATATATTATAGCATAATAAATGTCGGTTTCCGGCGCGGCGGCACAGACAGGAGAGAATCGATGGATGAAATGGGAAAAAAAACGGGGCGAATCGCGATTATTGACGGAAACAGCTTGGTATTCCGGGCATACTTCGCCATCCGAAATCCGATGATTACGAGCCGGGGCGTCTACACACACGCGATTTTCGGCTTTCTCAATATGCTTGCGCGGGCGATGGGGGAAGCGGAGCCGGCCTATCTCGCGATCGCGTTCGACCGCAAGGCGCCGACGTTCCGGCACCTCGAATACGACGGATACAAGGCGGGGCGCGCGAAAACGCCGGACGAGCTGTCCATGCAGCTGCCTTATTTGAAGGATATTTTGGCCGCGATGCGTATCTGCGTACTCGAAGCGGATGGGTTTGAAGCGGACGACATCATCGGGACGGTGGCGAAACAGGCGGAGGAAGCGGGCTTGTCGCCGCTGATCATCACGGGGGACCGCGACGAGCTGCAGCTTGTGACGGAGCGGACGAGCGTCCTTATTACAAAAAAAGGCGTGTCGGAATTTGAACTCAATACGCCCGAGTCCATGCGGGAAAAGTACGGGTTCGGGCCGGAGAGTTTCGTGGACTATAAGGGGCTCATGGGCGATCCATCCGACAACATTCCGGGCTTGCCGGGCGTGGGGGAAAAGACGGCGGCTAAGCTGATCGTGCAATACGGGAGCATTGAAAACATCCTGGCGCACACGGATGAGGTCGTGCCGGAACGCTTGCGCGGCATCATCGAGGAAAACAGTCAGCTTGCGGTCATGAGCAAACGGCTTGCGACCATTGTGACGGAGGTGCCCGTCGATATCGATTTTGAACAGATGCGCGTGCGGGAGTGGGATATCCCGCGCCTGACGGAGCTTTATACGGAACTGGAATTTCGCAGTTTTTTGAAGAAGCTGAGCGCGAAAGGGCAGGGCGGGGGTACCGGTGAGGGCTCGGGCGGGGGTGAAGCTCCGGCGTGGGAAGGCGCGGGGCGTGTGAGCGGCTTCGGGAACCTCGGCGGTTTTGCGGGCGGCGAAAATGGCGTGTCCGCGCCGGCTGTTGCCATTGCGGCTTCGGCGGACGACGATCCGCGCGTTTTGGCGGCGGCCGAAGCGGGCAGGGCGGTGTTCGCTTCCTGTATGGATGTTGAAGTTTCAACGATTGACAGCGCGTTTGCGCTCATCAACTTGAGGGAGAAGATCGATGCGGCCGGATCCGCTGTGATTCATCTGCTCGGCAGCGAGGATCATGTGGATACGCCGCTTGTTTACGCCATCTTTGTTTCGGTAAACCATGAGTGCTACGCCATCAAGACCTTCGGCGACGACGATTTGCTGCTTGCCGCCGCCGAATTGCTCCGCGGCGCGCGGGCGAAGCTGTCGGGATTTGGGTTGCAAGCCGATTTGTACAAGATTTGGCGGGGCGCTTCCGGCGGGGTTTTGGCAAATCCGGTGTTTGACGCGGGCGTCGCCAACTATCTGCTCGCGCCCTCCGCGGGGAACGCGACCCTGCCTCAGATTGCGCTGACCTACGCGGGGATTCATGCGGACGAAGCGCCGGATCTTTCCGCGGGGCCGCTTGCCGTGCCGTTTGACGCGGTCGCGGCTTACGGGAAGGGATTTTGCGCGGCGGTGAACGCGCTCGAACCGATTTTGCGCGCGCGGCTTGACGCGGCGGGCTTGACGAAGCTTTTTGACGAGGTGGAGATGCCGCTGACCTTGACGCTGGCCGCGATGGAGGTCAACGGCTTTTCTTTCGACG
>JAITNA010000147.1 GCA_031290715.1 Eubacteriales Family XIII. Incertae Sedis bacterium
GGATCGAAGATCGCCTTTGCCTTCTTCTGCGGCGCAAGGCGCTCCAGACTCACCTCGGACGGCATCTCGATGTTGACGCTGAGCCGGTCGGATACAAGGCCCAGCTGCGTGAGAATCTCGGCCGAAACCCCCGGAATGACTTTTGCGTGAATATAGCCCGCAAAGCCGTAGACCTCGCGCAAGAGCCAAAGGCATTCGTACATACGTTCAAAGGTATGATCCGGGGAAACAAAGACCGCGGAGCTCAAAAACAACCCCTCGACATAGTTGCGGCGATAAAACTCGATCGTCAAATCCGCGAGTTCCTTCGGCTCAAAGGTACAGCGCTTCACCTCGGCCGTCCGGCGGTTGATACAATACTTGCAATCGTACACGCAGTCGTTGGACAACAGCACCTTCAAAAGGCTGATACACCTTCCGTCCGCCGTCCATGAATGGCAAATGCCCGCGCAAGCCGCGTTGCCGAGCCGCCCGATGTTCGTCCGATCTGCGCCGCTGCTCGAACAACTGACATCGTACTTCGCGCCCTCACCCAACACCGTGAGTTTTTCAAATACACCGCTTTCCATCATCAAAGCCCTCCCGCATCACACAAGCGCATCGAATCAAACGTGAACCTTTGTTCCATTATTCAATTATTATATAATAATAAAAACATATGTTCAACACTATTTTTTGCTGTGCAATGGGGAACGTATCACATTTCGGAAAAGTGCCGCGGGATCACAACGGCAAAAAAACAAAATAGCCATTCCCGGAATTGTTGGAAAACAGCTATTTCAAGGATTTCTCGATGGAGGCGACACCCGGACTTGAACCGGGGATGAAGGTTTTGCAGACCTCTGCCTTACCGCTTGGCTATGTCGCCCCAAACTGGGTTGCTTCGCGAAATCGCTTTTGCCGGTCAAAGCCTTCCGTGCATTCCATGCATACGGTTGGCTAGGGCGGCAGGATTCGAACCTGCGAATAACGGAATCAGAATCCGGTGCCTTACCACTTGGCGACGCCCCATCATTCGTAGAAACGCCCGAAAAAGCCGCATATCTGCTGTTGAAACCTCATGCCTTCCCGAGTACTCTCCGGCGGTCGTCCAACATCTGTGCCGGAACGCCCGCATTTCGCGCAGAAATCATTATACAATACCCAAAGGACAATGTACAGAACAAAAAAATACCTTAATATTTTAATATTTGAATATTTGAATTAATATTTGATCGGCCTGCCCTCGTCGTCTAAGGGCGCAAAATATCCTTTGATGCATTTGGCGCTTCTGATACAGAGCTGAACGTGGGTCTTGCCGCGAAAGCCCGCGCCGGGATAAATGGGTTTGCCCTCGGTGAAGATTCCGCGCACGCTGTCAAACGGCTCCTTGCCCAATACATCGTTCAGGATATGAACCTGATTGATTACGGCGCAATCGAGATCACGAATAAGCCAATCATCATTGTCTTTGATATTTTTGTTTTGCGGCATTGACAGATGGTTGCTCTGAACCTCTGCTTTCAACGAAATGTAGCCGTTACGTACAATCGCCGCATTTTCATAGTCAGTAAGGTTCAGGCAATGGCCAAGATCAAGCACAGCCCCGATCACCGCCGCGTCGTTTTCGTATCGGTTCCCCGCCCAATCGAGCGCACGGGCATAGCTGTTCTCCCAAAAGTAAATACCGCTTCCGAGCCAATCATACGCGTTGTTACTCGGAAGAAGCGGCCGGGATTTTTTAGTCACCTTGCGGTAAGTTTCTTTGTCGCAACCGTGAAAGCCGAAAATCAGATCGGGATAATCTGCGTACATCATCCGCTATTTCGCCTTTCCGCTTTCCTTTGCCTTGTAGTAGTCGCGTGAATAAGCGTAATGATCTGTAAACTCTCCATTCTCGTCAATCAATCCGGAACGGATAAGATGTTCTTTAGCGATTGCTTCACGCTCTGCCTTTGGCTTTTTTTTGAAAGCTCTCGTATAGGTTTCCATTTCAAGTGCGAGTTCATGTGCCGTCATGTCTGTCGCCTCCTTTCGGTTCAAGCTCTTCTAACCAGTATAGCAGGAAAAGCGCGCGATTCATATCATTACCTGCGAAGCAGCACCCGGCCGCGGCATCGAACACGAGGGTTGATGCCGCGATCAGGCGAAAATTATTACTTCAATATTTGAAACTTCCCGAGCACAGGGAGCGGTTTTTGTACATTGCCGTTGGCGTTGATAATGCCCATGACGGCAAGGATGACGACAAAGACCCAGAGCGCAATCCGCAGAATAGTCATGATCGCCCCAATCGCGAGGTAAACCGTCCATGGCGATACCGCAAAAAGTATAGCGCTGAGAATCGTCAAAACCACAGAACCCCCAATCCCGACAATGCACAGCGTCAGCCCCTGATTGGCGTGATATCTGGAATATCTTGATTCCTTCGGCGCGGCGAAGATCGTGACCAACACAAGAAGGCTGATATACGCGAGGATTCCGTACACCTTGTTCGCCCGCCAATCCGCGACCGGGTCATTGTAATTCACATAGACCTGCTGCGGGGGCGGCGTCTGGCCATACCCGGGCTGCGGGCCCGGTTGTTGGTAGCCCGGTTGTTGCTGATAGCCTTGCTGACCGCCGTACGGCTGCTGCTGATAGCCTTGCTGACCGCCGGCCGGCTGTTGCTGATATCCCGGCTGAGCGCCCGGTTGTTGTTGATAGCCCGGCTGACCGCCGGCCGGCTGTTGCTGATAGCCTTGCGGCTCACCCGGCTGACCGCCCTCCGGCTGCGCGCCCTGCGGCGGCGTAACGGCTGTGCCGCAGGCCGAGCAAAAGACCACCGAATCCTGCAGCTGCGCGCCGCATTTTGAACAATAAATCATCTCCAACTCCTTTCGATAACAAAATAGCAAAATAGCATTTATCAGCCCTTTTACAGACCTCATGGAATATATTAACAAATAATGGATAACATTTCAACCGAAATTCAAAAAATAGTCAAAATTTATTATTTATTATTAGGGGTCAATCGAACCGAAAGAACACGCTTCGTCGCGTCGGCGGCCGCGTATCGCTCGGATTTGCGCAAACCCGGTATCCACAGAATTTCCGCGGAGTCCGCTATCAGCGGAAGGCGGCCGCGCACATTTCGCGGCGTTTTGGCGTCTGTGAAAAGGTCTTGCAGCTTCTTGCCGCCGTCCATCCCGCGGAGCCGGATTCGGTCGCCGTCGCGCCGCGTGCGAATCACAAGCGACTCCTCCGAAGCCGCCAGACTGTCGCAGTCAAGAAGCAATACCGTATCATCCTCGCGCCCGCCCGCGATCAAATCGGACAAATCGGCCGGCCCGCTCTCAATCTTGAATACAAACGAAAAGCCCCCGAATTCGACCGTCCGCGCCTTGTGTTCCCGGAGTTCCGCGATCCGGACGGCGACATCGGGCACATTCTCCGGCGCATTCTCCGGCACACGCGCCGAACACAAGGGCGGGGAAAAAACAACGCGTTCATAGGAAAGACTCAAGGTATATCCGTGCGGAAAACTGATCGACTTGCCCGTTTCGCCCGCCGCGATGAGCGCGTGCGCCGCCGCAAAATGCACCGACTCAATATCGCTCACAAGGCCGAGCTTCGCAAAAACTTTGGTGATCAGCCGACGGCGAATCGCGGGGTGCGCCCCGGCCAGCAAATCAAGCGGCAGACTGAAATCGGGACACAAAGGGGACGTTCTTTTTTGTGTTCCGAGCCGCTCGCCGAGCGTTTCCGCACAGATCAGGTCAAAGTATTCCTTGTCCTCCGCGGCATGCTTCGCGAGCCGTGCAAGGCTTGCCCGAATGGGCGCGCCGGTCTTTTCTTCCAGATAGGGCATGACCTCAAGCCGAATGCGGTTGCGCGCATACAGCGGCTTTAGATTGCTCTTGTCCGTCCGCGCGGCAATCCCGCGGGCGTCAAGCCATGCTTCGATCTCGCCGCGCGGCACATCAAGCAAAGGCCGCACGATCGCATAGCCCGCCGCGCTTTTTCTGCGGCGGGGAATGCCCGCGACCCCGTCCGGCCCCGTGCCGCGCAGCAAGCGCAGGAAAACGGTTTCGGCCTGATCGTCGCGGTTGTGCGCGAGCGCGATCACCGGCCGTGTGCCATTTTCCACGCGTTCGCGATCCCCGTATTCGTTACTCCCGTCACTCCCGTTACGCTCGTTTCGCCCGCCCTCGTATTTCTCGCAGATTTCGTCAAAAAAAGCGTAACGCACGGCGCGGCCCGCCTCCTCGACACTCAGGCTCTCCTCCCGCGCGAGCGCCGCCGCGTCAATACGCAGAAGTTCGAGCGGGATATCCAAATCCCGGCAAAGCGCCGCCGCAAACCGCTCATCCGCTTCGGAATCCCCGCCGCGCAACCCGTGATTGATGTGGGCGCAGACGATATGAAGCCGCAGCGTATCCCGCAGCTCCGCGAGCAGGTACAGCAGACAGACGCTGTCCGGCCCGCCCGACAAACCGAGTACCACCGTCGCGCCTTCCGGGAGCAGACCGGACGCCGCGACCGTTTCGGGAAGCGCGCCGACAGGATTTTTATTCATTGGATATTCAAAAACCGCTTCGCGTTTGCCATCGTGGCGGCGGCGATTTCTTCATAAGAAAGCCCCCTGACCTCCGCGATCTTCCGCGCCACATACGCCACATTCGTCGAGTCGTTTTTCGTGCCGCGCTTCGGCTCGGGCGTGAGGTAAGGCGCGTCCGTTTCAATGAGAAGGTGGCTCAGCGGCGCCGCGGCCGCCACCCCCACGGTTTTCTTGTTGTTTTTATAGGTAACGGGACCCGCGATCGAGATCGTCGCGCCGAGCGCAATATATTCCGCAGCCTGTTCCGCGCTGCCGGAAAAACAATGCAGCAAAATCCGCGCGTCCAAAATCCCCGTTTCCGGGTTCGGCGCGAACCGCCGCTTGCGTTCATCCGAGAACGCGCCTTCCGTTTTCAAAATTTCAATGGTGTCGCCGCCGCTGTCCCGGTCATGGATCGTGATCGGAAGCCCGAGTTCAAGCCCGAGCGCAAGCTGCCGCTTGAAAGCGTCCCGCTGCTCGCCCCGCGGAGAGAGATCGCGGTAATAGTCTAAGCCGATCTCTCCGATGGCTAAAACCTTCGGCTCCCGCGCAAGCCGTCGCAGCGCGTCGATATCCTCCGCGCCGACGCCGCCCGCGTCATGCGGATGAATCCCCACCGCCGCGTAACACCAGTCCCGCGAAGCGGCGTCCGCAACCGCCTGCCGCGAACTCGCCAAATCAAAGCCGACATCCAAAACAAAGCCCACCTCCGAGCCCTCGATCAAATCCATCAGCCCGGTCCGCTCCGAGTCCGTATAGCCCTCATAATTAATATGCGCATGCGAATCAAAAAGTATTTTCTTCATTTGAGCGCCTCGAGCGCTGCGAGTTCGGCCTCCATATCGAGCCGCGGGAAGAGCGCCGCCCCTTTTACCACATCGTAGGCACCCTCCGCGCCCCAGACCGAAGCGTCCCGCCACATGGCCGTTTTCCCCGCGATACCGAGCTGACTGCGAATCTCGTCCGCCGAGTGATGCATGAACGGATAGATCAGCACCGACACGATACGCAGCGCCTCCGCAAGGTTGTAAAGCACGGCTTCAAGCCGCGCCCGCCGCGCTTCGTCCTTCGCAAGCGCCCACGGGGCCGTTTCGTCGATGTATTTGTTGCTTCGCGAGATGAGCGCCCAAATCTCCTCGAGCGCGTGATTGAACGCAAAGACATCCATGTGGCCCTCGACCTTCCCCGCCGCCGCCGTCGCCAACGCCGCAAGCTGCGCGTCCAAAGCTTCCGCGCCCTCCGCGGGCAGCACCCCCGGCCCCCCGGTCAACAAACCCGCAGACCCATCAGCCGGCCCCACCGAACCCCCCGCAGACCCATCAGCCGGCCCCTCAATATGCCCGCCGAAATATTTTTCAATCATCCCCGCCGTCCGCGAAAGCAGATTGCCGAGATCGTTTGCGAGGTCCGCGTTGATTCGCCCGATCATCGCCTCGTTCGTGTAGAGCCCGTCCTGCCCGAAAGTGTATTCGCGCAGCAGGAAGTATTTGAGCGCGTCCACACCGTAACGCTCGATCAGCTTCACGGGATCCACCACATTACCCTTGGATTTTGACATCTTCCCGCCGTCGAGCAGCAGCCAGCCGTGGCCGAGGACCTGCTTCGGCAGCGGCAATTCCAATGACATCAAAAGCGCGGGCCAGATAATCGAGTGAAAACGCACGATCTCCTTACCGACCAGATGCACATCCGCCGGCCAGTACCGCTCATATTTTTCGGAAGAAATCCCATCCCCTGCATCGGGATAGCCGAGCGCCGTAATATAGTTCGACAGTGCGTCGAGCCAGACATAGATCACCTGCCCCTCGTCGATCGGCACCCGGATCCCCCAGTCGAAAGAGGAACGGGACACGCAGAGGTCCTCCAGACCCTGCTCCACAAACTTGATCATCTCGTTGCGCCGCGTTTCCGGCTCCAAAAACCCCGGATTCTCCGCGAAAAGCGCCAGCAGCCTGTCCTGATAATCAGACAGCCGGAAAAAATACGCGTCCTCCTTCGCCCGCTCCACCGGCCGCCCGCAGTCCGGGCACTTGCCGTCCGCAAGCTGCTTGTCCGTCCAGTAAGACTCGCAGGGCGTGCAATACCACCCCTCGTAAACCCCCTTGTAGATGTCCCCCTTCTCGTAAATGGCCCGGAAAAATTCCTGCACGCGCAGCTTGTGCCGATCCTCGGTCGTGCGGATGAAATCGTCATACGAAATCTCCATCGTCGCCCAAAGCTCCTTGATCCCGCCGACGATCTTGTCGACATGCTCCTGCGGCGTGACCCCCTCCCCGTCCGCGATCCGCTGAATCTTTTGCCCGTGCTCGTCCGTCCCCGTCAGAAACATCACGTCGTAGCCCGCAAGCCGCCGAAACCGCGCCATCGCGTCCGCCATCACCGTGCAATAAGTGTGGCCGATGTGCAAATTTGAACTCGGATAATAGATCGGTGTCGTGATATAAAACTTAGGCTTCTCCGCGCCGATGGCCGTGGTCATAAACATCCCTCCATGCAAAATTATTGCCTTCTTCTTTCATTTATAATGTAATAATAATTAATATAATAATAACTCATTTCGCGGCGCTTTTTATAGAAACTTCCCCGCGTTTTTCACTGTAACTATTCTGACAGGGGCAAATAGGCATTCATGTCTGAATAGTCACCTTCAGCCGCCGGCCCGCGAAGATGAGGATCACGCCGGCAATCGCAGCAGCCGTACCGAGGATCACGGTCAGGGTCAGCATTCCGTCGAAATTCGCGAACAGCCCGCGTTCGTATTCCTCCGCGTAGTACTCGGCGCCCCAATCCGCTTCGTACCAACCGAGGAAAAACCGCGCGGCGACGCCGAATAGCCCGAAACCGAGAAAATACCCGCCCAACTTCGAGATATCGCCGAAGCCGAGCTTCGTCCGCGGGTCGATCGGATAGAGCGTCGGCTCCTTGACCGTCGTCCCCTTCCAGATCCATTTGCAGATCACATAGATGATCGGAATGACAAGCATGATGGCGTAGCCGCCGAGGAAGTATTCCGTGCCGTTGACAAGGACGATCGCGACGCAGAAAAAAAGGCAAAGCACCGCCATGACGTTGTGGCCGATTTTGCCGCCGGGTACCTTGAACGGGATTTCCGACGCCGGAATCCTGCGTCTTAAGATGATGGCCGAAACCACCGTCAGCGCGCAGACGATCACGCTGAAGAACACATCGACCACCACGAGGAAAGTGAAGCCGAGCGGATGCTTCGGCGTACCGAGCAGCAACGCCGTCACGACCGCGACGACGATCAGGCTGACATAAGGCGTGGCGCGTTTGCTCGTGAGCCTTGCCAGCGCCCGCGGGCCGAAATGTTCGTCCGCCAGAATGAGGGACGAGCGGGCGGCGACCGTTACGCACATATTGAAGATCGCGCTCTGCCCGAGGATTGCGACAATCACGAAAATAACGCCGAATATCGGCGGGGCAAACTCGGCGAGTACCGTGTGATAGCCTACGCCGCCCGATTCCGTGGTCCAGTCGGTCCACTCGCCGACCGAGCCGAGGCCCGCAAGCGTCGGCAATACATAGGTGAGGATCATGAGCGGAATGACGATCATGAGCGCCTTCGGGATGACCTTGTGCGAATCCTTGATCTCGCCCGCGACAAGGGATATTTCATCGAAGCCCGAATACATCCAGATGCCGACGGCAAGGCCCGCGCCGAGCGTCATGAAGATGTTGCCGTCGTATTCGTCGCTCATGAACGGTTCCACCGGATTGCTGCCCATGTTCGCGAACCCGAACACCGCCACAAGGATGAATACCGCGAGCACGGCGACAGAAAGAACCGTACTGACAAAGCTGACCTCCTTGATACCGAGCAGATTGATCACAAAGAAAATAACGATCATGCCGATCTTGATGGCATACGCCTGATAATCGTTCAAAGGGATGATGGTCCCAAGATAGCTCACGGCAAGCACGACATAGACCGTATTGGCCACAAGCCCCCAGATGAAATTGACGAAAACCATAATGCCGAACCAAAATTCGCCGAGCGCTTCTTTGACCCAGATAATGTTGCCGCCCTCCACCGGCCGGGCCGACCCCATCTCCGCGCAGATATAGCTGTAGGGCAGCGCCCATACAAACGGAAGCACGACGAGCAGCACGATGGCAAGCCCCGGTCCCGTTTCCGGGATCATCTCCTCAATGCCGTACGCGCCCGCGCAGCACATGGCATAGAACATGCCGACGACGGATGTGACGCCGACACGGCGCTTGACAATATCCTTGACGCCGACGCGCTCGATCTTCTCCGCTTTACTCACCTTGGCTCCTTTCCCGCTCCCGGATACCCCGAACAATAGGGCATTGTAAATGATTCCACTAACATTTTCGCACACTACCCCCATCCCATGCAAATAAAAGTTGGCACATTCTCGGGCATATTTTAATTATTATTCCATAATATTACAATTTGTACTTGACATATATTGGTATTTTATGGTATATATTTACATATATTGTCAGTGGCGGTTCCGGACTGCGCGCCGCGGCCGCTTGCAAGCTTTGAAAAGCTGAAAATGAGGAGGGAAGTATGAATGTTCTATTATTAAAAGGGAGAACAAGGCCGATCGCCTTCATTCTCGCCGCGCTGTTGACCTTTGGGCTTTTGTCCTGCTTCGGCGTGGGCGCTGTGCCGGCTTTTGCGGTACCGGGCGAATTTGCCATGTACGAAAGCACCTGGTGGGTGACGAATTCCCGCGTCGATCTTTTCACGGGCAACCGATTTTACTCCGTGTATACAGGCTCGGTGGCCTACTGCATGGACCACGGCCTTGCCTCGCCGACCGGGCATTATTATGACAGTTACGAGCCGAGCGCGGAGGACAGAGCCCGCATGACGGCCGCCATGTACTATGGATATCCGTCCACGACGGTGGTCGGCGGCATCCCGCTTTCGGAAGATCAGGCGCGCTGCGCGACACAGCTCGCGATCTGGGCGCTCCGCGGCTGCCTTGATATCTGGGACCTCAAAGCCATGCCGGGGACGCCGGACTATCCGAACGACGGCAACGCGGTCATCGCCGCCGCACGGATTTTGTACGACCAGACCCAAGGCGGGTTCGCGTCCCCGCAGGCCGATATTGCCCTGCCCGCATCCAAGGGCGGCACGCCTTACGGGACGGACGCGGTGCGCTACGGGCCGTTTCGCGCGAACAAGGCGTCGAAGGCGACGGCGGCGCTTTCGGGCGCGCCCGCGGGCGCATGGTTCGGCAGCGCTTCGGGAAGCCGGCTCGACGCGAACAACCTTCCGGCCGACGCGGACTTCTACCTTTATATCCCGGCCGCGGCGCAGACACAGGGAAACATCCGCGTCGACGTCGCCGCGGAGTACAGCGTATTTGAAGTCGGATTTTATACGGCGTACCGCTCCGCGCAGGATGTCACGATGTATGTCGCCCCGTACAGCGCAAAAAAAGAAGCGAACTGCACCCTTCTCCCCTTTGGGAAAGCCCGGATCGACAAACGCGACAGTGTTACGGGAGGCGCGCTCGCCGGGGCGGCCTTCAAGGTGCAGCAATGGAACGGCTCCGCCTTCGCGGACACGAATATCTCCATCGCGTGGAACGCATCGCTTCATCGTTATGAAACGGGCTTCCTCTGCGCTACGGAAACAAACGGCGGGCGGTTCCGCCTTGTCGAAACGGCAAACCCCTATTCGTATAGCGGCAGCTTTTCGCAGGAATTGAAAGTCGCGGGATACGGGAATACGAGCGCGTATACGGCGGCCAACACGCCGGCCCGTCTGCGCGTCGAGCTTGAAAAAACCGACGCGGGGACGGGCGAAAACGCGCCGCAGGGGGACGCTTCGCTCGAAAACGCCGAATACGGCATCTATATGGCGGAAAACCGCACACATCCGGACGGAACGGTTTTCAAGAAGGATCAGCTTGTCAAGACCGGGCATACGGACGCCGGGGGGCAAATCGTGTTCAAAGACCTTTTCCCCGCGAAATATTATGTCAAAGAAATCGCGCCGTCCGAGGGATATCTGCTCGACGAAACGGCCTATCCGGTCGACGGCACGGCGGGCAGCCCCGCAAAGCCTATCACGCTTTCGGTATCCGTGAACGAGCAGGTCGTGAAACAGGCCTTTCACTTCAGGAAGGTCGGGCCGGTCTGCGGGACGGACGAGCCCGTGCCGCTCGCGGCGGGATTCACCATCTATCTCATCCGTGATTTGAGCGGGGTCAAAGACGGGACATGGACGCCCGCGGACGACGGCGACGGCGATGGCGGTGACGCGGCGGCTGACGGCGGCGCGGGCGATGGCCCGGCGACTACAGAGGGCGGCGGCGAAAAAACATCGGGCGGGGAAGCCGCGGAGAACGAAGCCGGCGGCAATGGCTCGGCGGGCGCCGGCGGCGGCGAGGAAACCGCGGAGAAT
>JAITNA010000161.1 GCA_031290715.1 Eubacteriales Family XIII. Incertae Sedis bacterium
AGCTTGGGAAGCTCGTGTTCTGCCATTGAACTACATCCGCATATCCCCGAACGAATTTTATTATAGCATATTTAGCGGGAATATGTCACTTTCCCGCAAGCAATTTATCAATGCTGGCCAATTTCACACAGAGGGCGAACAGTTCCATTGTCTGCGCGAGCTCTTCAATGCCGGGGTAGGTCGGCGCGATACGGATGTTGCGGTCCCGCGGGTCTTTCCCGAGCGGATAGGTCGCGCCCGCGCCCGTAAGCACGACGCCCGCCTCTTTCGCCAAGGCGACGACGGATTTCGCGCAGCCGTCCATCGTGTTGACCGATACGAAGTAGCCGCCTTTCGGGGGCGTCCATTCCAAGATGCCCGTCCCGGAAAACTCCCGCTCCAAAACATCGAGCACAAGCTCAAATTTGGGCCGCAGCAGCGCCCGGATCTTTCTCATATGTTCACGAATGCCCTCCGCGCGCCCGCCGAAGAACTTGACCGTCTTGAGCTGAATAATCTTATCATAGCCGATCGTCTGCATCTTGATGTGCGAGAGCATTTGCGCTGCCGTCCGCGGCCCCGCGGCGACAAGCCCGATCCCCGCGCCCGGGAAATTGATCTTGGACGTGGAGAAAAAGTAAAACGCCCGCTCCGGATTCCCGGCTTCCTCGCAAAGGCTCAGGATATCCGGCAGCGTGTGCTCTTCAAATACATGGTGGACGCCATAGGCATTGTCCCAAAAAATCCGAAAATCATCCGCCGCGGCCGGCATCGCGGCAAGGCGTCGGGCGGTTTCCCCGCTGACGACAGAACCCGTCGGATTCGCGTAAAGCGGCACAAGCCAAATACCCTTGACCGACGCGTCCTCGCGCGCCAAAGCTTCCACGATGTCCATATCAGGCCCATCTTCCAAAAGCGGGACGACGACCATCTCCGCTCCGAAATCTTCCGAAACGGAAAAATGCCGGTCGTATCCCGGACAGGGACAGAGGATTTTGATCTTCTCCTGCGCGCCCCAAGGCGCCGACCCGTTCGCGCCGAACAGATAGAGCATGACAAAGGTATTGTACATATGGGTAAGGCTGCTGTTGCCGCCGACAATCATACGGTCCGCGGGAATACCGAGAAGCTCCGAGAAAAGCCGTTTGCATTCGGGAATGCCCGATATGACGCCGTAGTTGCGGACGTCCGTGCCGTCCTCCGTCAAATAAGTATCAAGGCCGTCAAGCAAAGCGTTTGACAGGTCGAGCACATCCGGCGAAGGCTTCCCGCGCGACAAATCGAGCCTGAGCCCCTTTGCCTTCCACGCCGCGTACTGCGCGTCAAGCCCCGCACGCAGCTCCGATAATTCTTCTTTTGAGCCGTCTTCCCATCTTGTTATCGTTGTCGTCGTCATTGTCATCTTCTCCATCTGCTATCTTTACATCAGCCATCCAACCATCAGCCGCCCGCCGCCAACCCGACGCCCACAACCCGCCAAACCTATATAATCTCAAATTTCAAGATATTCCGGCTCTCCGTCAATCCCTTCAAGCTAATGCTGCAATCGATATCGAGCGTGCCCGTCCCTCCCGGATCGAGCTGATTGTTCACGACATTTGTGAGTACCTCCATCGCAATCGGCCCGAACGGCGTTTCGTAATACCCGGAAAAGCGCTTCCCCTGCTCAAATTCGATCGCTGTTTCAAAGCCGACATCCTCGCCGTAGCGCCGCATGCGCACGCGCTCCCCCGTGACCTTCAGACTTGTCGTACACCCGTCTATACCGGACAGCTCCGTTTCATCGTATATGAGATAGAGCGAATCCCCTTTTTGCGTGAACCGCCCCTCCGTGATGAATTCCATCGCTTCCCCCTCGGTTTCGCTTGCCGCGAAGCCCGTGCGCTGGTTACCGATGATGCGCAGAATGATATCTTTCATAGCCCAAATCAATGATCCTTTCTATCAATTCGCCGAACCCGATTCCCTTCGCCTTCCAAAGAAGCGGGAACATGCTGTACTTCGTGAAGCCGGGAATGGCGTTCATTTCGTTCAAATACAGTTTGCCGGCCCTTTCGTCAAAAAACAAATCCAACCGCGAAAATCCCGCGCCGTCGAGTACCTTGTACGCCCGCTTCGCCAGTCCCTCGATCTCCGCGGAAAGCCCCTGAGGCAGCACTGCGGGGATCGACAACCTCGTCTGTCCGTCCCGGTATTTACTATCGTAATCATAATATTCGCCGTCTGACAGGATCTCGCCGATTGCGCTGACAAGGGGGGAGCCGTTTCCGAGTACCGCCGCCTCCAGCTCTCTGCCGCAGACCGTGGCTTCCGCAATCACACGACGGTCATAGCGCAGCGCCGCTGCAAGCGCTTCTTTTAGTTCGCCGCGGCTCCATACCTTGCTGACGCCGACGCTCGAACCCATATTGGCGGGCTTGACGAAGATGGGATAGGCGACCTCCGCTTCGATCCGTTCCGCTTCGGCCGCAAGGTCCGCCGCGCAGTCATAAGCCGTCGTATAGGTATGCTTGCA
The DNA here is from genome assembly GCA_031290715.1 of Eubacteriales Family XIII. Incertae Sedis bacterium. Lineage (GTDB taxonomy): Bacteria > Bacillota > Clostridia > Peptostreptococcales > Anaerovoracaceae > JAITNA01. The sequence continues at coordinate 2,495 of JAITNA010000161.1, forward strand.
AACCGGAAGCCCCGCCCGTATCCATACCTCTTTCGTAAAAATCTTGTCCATCGAGATCGCCGACGCCGCCACCCCGCAGCCCGCGTAGGGCTTGTTCGTCATTTCAAAAAGCCCTTGGATCGTGCCGTCCTCCCCAAAGGGCCCGTGCAGAAGCGGAAAAGCGAAGTCCGTCGCCGCGTCGAAATCCGCGACCGTCACAGGCCGGGAACCCTCAAACAGAACATCCATCCGTTCATCGTCCAATCGTTCCAAGCCGCGCAGATCGGCTTGAATCCGCCGCCATTCGCCCGCTTTCGTGATTCCGAAAGGGATCGGCTCGAAACGGCTATGATCCATCGCGTCCATGACGGCCGCCGCGGACAGGATGGATATCTCATGCTCGCTCGACCGGCCGCCGAAAACGACCCCGATCCTGCTCTTCCCCTTGGCTTCACCCAATGACGACACCCGCTAATATCCGCTGCTGCCGACCGGCGCTTCATACGTAATATGTTCGTCCGTCCGACGGTCGAGGAAATAGTTGCTGCCCGCCATCGTCTTGAGCTTTTTCTTGACCTCCGCCGCAATATCGCCGACCTCCACCGCGCTGTTGAGCTCCCTGTGTTCGTTTGTAATAATGGCCAAAGAGATACTCATGAGCGGAAAGGTATCCACTTCCCCTTTTCTGTTTTTTGTTGTGATACAGCCGATATTCCGATCCTCTTCATTATAGAAATTGAGAACCTTTTCGTCAAATTCCACGATAACCTCATCGCAAATCTTACCGGCCTTGTCCGGCGTCGAAATCATGATGAAATCATCGCCGCCGATGTGCCCGACGAAATCGTCGCCGTTCCCCCAGAGCGCGACCTGATCCCGCAGGATATCGGCCGTCAGAATGATGATTCGGTCACCGTTTGAAAACCCGTAAACATCGTTATACGCCTTGAAATTGTCGAGATCCACGTAGATGACGGCGAAGCTCATCCCTTTCGTAATGCGGCTCGTGATCTCGCGCTGAATCTCAAGATTGCCGCTGAGCCCCGTGAGCGGATTGGCGTTCCGGTTTCTGTCGATACGCCGGAAAATATTCTTGATCCGGCTGAGCAGCTCGCGTTCATTGAAAGGTTTTTTCACGTAATCATCCGCGCCGAGTTCGAGCCCGATCAAAACATCCTCCTGCGCGTCTTGCGAGGTGATCATAATGATCGGCATGAGATTGTTGCTCTCAGACTCGCGGAGGATCCGGCATATTTCAAACCCGCTGTAATCGGGCATGACGATATCGAGCAAAACGAGATCGGGCTTTTCGCGCTTGACCATATCAAGGCCTTCGGCACCCGTACCCGACTCAATCACTTCGTATTCCTTGCTCAACGAAAGCTTCAGCTGTCCCCTGAAAAACGGGCTGTCGTCAATCAACAATATCTTCTTCGCCATCACCCCTCCATTGAATCGTCATTTTGGTAATCATTATACTCCAACAGGGCAAACGAGTAAACCTTGACTTGTTTATTTTCCCATAATAAAATGACGGGGTACTATATAGCCAAGGTATCGGGACATGGGCCCGAACTTTAGGAGGTAAAACCATGAAGAATACAATCATCACCCTGCAGCGGCAGAAATCATGCGGCGACAAAATCACAATGCTGACCGTCTATGATTATTCCACCGCAAAACTCATGTCGGAATCCGGCGTAGAAGTCTTTCTTGTCGGCGACTCCCTCGGCAATACCATGCTCGGCTATCCGAACACCCTTTCCGTCACGATGGAGGATATGATCCACCACTGCCGAGCCGTGGCGCGCGGCGCGGGCGGCGCCCTCGTCGTCTGCGACATGCCCTTCATGTCCTACCAGACCTCCGTCTGCGACGCGGTCGCCAACGCCGGCAGATTGGTCAAGGAGGGCGGGGCCGCCGCGGTCAAATTGGAGGGCGGCGCCTGTTTCGCCCCCCACATCCGCGCGATTACGGAAGCGTCCATCCCCGTGATGGCCCATCTGGGCCTTACCCCGCAGTCCGTCAACGCCTTCGGCGGCTTCACGGTCCGCGGAAAGGACGAAGCATCCGGCGCGCGGCTCCTCGACGACGCCAAAGCCATTGAAGAAGCCGGTGCGTTCTCGCTTGTATTGGAATGCGTCCCCGCGCCCCTCGCGGCCCTTGTTACAGAAATATTGGCCATCCCGACGATCGGCATCGGGGCCGGGAACGCGACAGACGGGCAGGTGCTTGTCTATCAGGATATGCTCGCGATGTACGGGGGCAAATCGCCCAAATTCGCAAAGGTATTCGCCGACGCGGGCGCGCTCATGAAAGAAGGCTTCGCGGCCTATATTACAGAAACCAAAAACGGCGCGTTCCCCGCGGAGGAACACGGATTTCCCATCGACAAAGATGTCATGAACGCGCTGCGCGGCTACGCCGGCCGGGAATCCGGAAATCAAGAAGCAAAAGAAACGGCGGCGACCTGATAGATGATCACGATTGACGAAATGCAAACCGTCCTTGACGAACTCGCGGAGGAGCTGCCGGAGGTCTTTTTCAACGAGCTCAACGGCGGCATTGTCCTGCTGCCCGAATATAAAGAAAGCGAGTATTCGCAAAAAAACGACCTGTATACCCTCGGCGAATATCATCACGGCGGCGCCATGGGCAACTACATCAAGATATATTATGGCAGCTTTGAAAGGATTTTCGGGCATCTGAGCGACGAGGGCATGAAAAAAGAACTGCGGCACACCCTGCGGCACGAATTTCGCCATCATCTGGAAGCCCTCGCCGGCGAGGATGCCCTTGAAGTCGAGGACGAGATTTACATTCGGGACTATCTCAATACCCGGACGCCCATCAAAGGCCGCCGCAGGGGGCCGCTCTACCGGCTGTTCAAAAACCGGGACGAATCAGATTAGGACTGTCAGTGATCGGCGTGTTCCGAAAGCGTCCCCTCTATTTGCGCGCTTCGCCATGCCTCAAGCGACTTGCCGAGCAGCGTTGAACAGGTATCCATGAGCTGTTCGATCATCTCCTCTGTCGCGTCGTCGATGTGAACCCCGGAGCCCGCCGCCACGCGAACGCCGAATTCCGAGCAAAACGTCGCCGCGAACATCTCCGCGATCGCGACATCCTTGTGCCCGGCCGCCGAAAGGACCGCGATACGGCTGAACCCCGATTCCGTCCCCTCATCCGCGGACACCGTTTCCCCCGTGACAGGATGTACGGTCACCGCCGGTTCCGCCAAAGCGACGCCGCCGATATGCGGCTTCTCACCGCCGCCCACAATGATATCAATATCGTCGCCGACCGCTCTGATTTCCGCCCAAACATCGAAAGGGTATTCCCCCGCCGTCACGAGCATCCGCTCGCACTTCATTCCATCTTCCATCGCTTTTGTCCTTCCGCCTGTATATCCAATTGATTGAGAATGCGGCTCACGGTTTGGAAAACGATCTCATCCACCGAGTTCGGTTTTGTATAGAACGCCGGCACAGGCGGCATGATGATTGCGCCCGCTTCGGTTGCTTTCAGCATATTTTCGAGATGAATCTTGCTGAACGGCGTTTCCCGTATCACGAGAAGCAAGCGCCTGCGTTCCTTCAAACAGACGTCCGCGGCCCGGATGATGAGGTCGTCCGTAAAGCCGTTCGCAATGCCGGCGAGCGTTTTCATGCTGCACGGCACGACCGCCATCCCGTCGAGCGGGAACGATCCGCTGGAAATGCCGGCCGCCAGGTCTTTTGGGTCGTAATGGACACAGGCCAGCGCTTCCACTTCGGCCAAACTCCGCCCCGTTTCCTCCACGATGGTATATTCTCCCCACTCGCTGACGATCAAATGCGTTTCGATGCCTTGCTTTTTCAATTCTTCCAGCAAACGAATCCCGTAGATCGCCCCTGACGCGCCGCTGATTCCGACTGCGATTCGTTTTGTCATAAATTGCCTTTCCCGATAACGCACAGGCCCGGCCGGGTCAAAACGATCCGGCCGGGCGCTTCCTTAAAGTTATTATTTGTCCTTCTTCTGCCCCTCAGCCTTCCGTTTGTCGGCGGCTCTGCCCCCGAATACGGCGATGGCGACGAGGACAGCCATAAGGATCGTCAAATACAATGGTACCGCTACTTGTGGATCCATACTTTCCTATGCCTCCTTGTTTCCGCGCTCCCTACCAAGGCTTCTTGCCCGGGTTTGTGAGCCTCCAAATGAGATAACAAACGACGACGCAGACATATCCGAAAATCAGCTGCGCGGCGATCAATTGCAAAAGCCAACTCATAAGTGAACCCTCCTATTCCGCAAGCCGCTCGACGTCCGCCATCTTGTTCCTCTTCAGGAACGGTTCCTCTCCGCCCGGAATAATGAAAGGCAGCAGGATGCCGAGAATGACAGAAACGATCGTAACGGGATACATATTCAGCGCGAACGCGCCGCCGAGATAGTTGCCGGCCCATTCCGGCGTCGCGAAAGTCCACCAGAAGTTGACCGCGTAGGCGACGATGAGCGTGATCCAACCGGCTGTCCTGTTGACGCGAATCTTTAGGCCCATGATGTAGATGACAAACACGGGGATGCCGAAAGAGAAGCACCACAGGAACACCGGGAAAATGACCGCGTTCAGGAACGCCGGAAGCGCGAAGAACAAACCGCAGATGATGATACTGACGCGCATGAGTACAAAACGGGTCTTTTCAGACATATCCGGCTTGAGGGCCTTCTTGAAGATATCGTTCGTGAGGATGTTGGCGTTCGCCATGACCGTCGCGCCGCCCGTCGACAGGGTCGCGCAGAGCAAGCTGACCATGAGAATGCCGACAATCGGAGTCGGCAGGGCTTGAAGCGCCAATTCGATCGGGCCGAGCTTCGCGGCGTTGGCGTCGCCGACCAAGTTGGCGAGCAGGCTCGCGTTGTCCGACTTCAGGATCGCGGCGGCGACGAGCGCCATGGCGATCCACGGTACGGAAGCCGCAATGTTGAAGAACGCGCCGAGGAATACACCTTTGCGGCAATCCTCGTCGGATTTGGCCGCAAAGAAGGGGCCGTTCATGTTCTGCCCCACCGCGCCGGCCGTGATGTGCAGCACAGCGACAGGGATAATGACCTGGAACCACATCCCGCTTTGCGCGAGATCGTAGGTCTTGAGCATATCCACCTGCCCCCAGCTCTCATAAAGGCCTTTGATCCCTTCCCAGCCGCCGACGTTCGCAGCAAGCCAACCGGTGAGCAGGAACAGTCCGAGATAGGAACCGATGATCATAACGATGGCGTTGACGATGTTCAGCCATGCCAGTTGGAGAATCCCTCCGAAGAGGACGTACAGCATGATCAGGACAAGGGCGATGAGAATACACCATACGAATTTGAGCGAACCGCTGGCCAAGCCGTAGATCGCCGTCGCCGTCGCCAATGTTTCCGACGCGCCGATCCCGGTCCATGTCGCGATGTTGACGCCGGCGTTGACGCGCCCGAACGTCTTTCCGATAACGCCTTCGAGAATCTCAGGAACCGTATTGCATCCTGATTGCCGGACAAGGGGTCCGAGCCAAAGCATCATGATGGGCAGGAAGATACCGCCCGTGACGATGCCCCACCACATGACCGAAGCGCCGAGGTTCGGCGCGCTTTCCCAGAGGGAAAGGGTATGTCCCGCGCCAAGCGGGATGAGGGTGAAGGCAAAGGCCATCGTGACCCAACCGAGTCCCTGGCTCGCCTTCGTGAAATCCGCCGCACTCTTCACCCTGCGTTGCGCGATGATACCCACAACGACAATCAGGATCACAAAGTACAGCACTGCAATGATAATCGCTACCAAATGAAACCACCTCCTATTACATACTTTCCTGCCGAAAGAAACAAAATATAAGAATAACTGCGGTTTTTTCCTTTCGGCCAACGGTTTATTACAAACAAGAGCGGGCATACGAAGCCGCATACCCGCTCTGAATGTCAAATCATCAGATCGCGATACTCCCGATATTCACGGATTTTTCGATCGTGACCTCTTTCACATCCTTGCCGTTCGCAACGACCGTGTACGTACCCGGGGCAAGCCCGTCAAACCAAAAATCGCCGAAATAGTTCGTGACCTGAGCCGGCGCGCCCGCGCCTTTCAGCTCGACCGTCACGCCCTCGGCGCAATCGCCGTCCTTCAGCAGGCCGCCGGCGATGAAATGGCTCGACCAGCGATAGAAGTTCTTGTACCAAACAAGACCATCCCCGCTGATCTCGGATTTGTAACGCACAAGCCCCTCCTCCGCGGCTTTCGTTTTGAACTCGGCCTCGTCCAAGCTATAGAACTGAATGGCGCCCGTCGGGCAGCTGTGCGCGCAGCGCGGACAGGAAAGAACACTCGAAGCCTTTCCGTCGAGGATGTGCGCGCAAAGCGTACACTTCTGCGCGACGTCCCGCTCCTCGTTGTACCAAATCGCACCGTAGGGACAGGCATCGACCAAGCCTTTGACGCCCTTGGCTTTTTCGGCATCAAGGATCACGATGCCGTCCTCCCGCACCTGTACCGCATCCGGATAAGCTTTCGCACAAGCCGCGTCCGTGCAATGCTGACAGGGCTTGGGCAGGAAGTTGACATCGATCCTCGGATACTGTCCCCGCTCCTGCCGCTCGATATTCATCCAACGCGGTCCGTGCCGTTCCTGTTCGTCCGTGTACGGCAACCAGCTGTTCATATAGTGTTCGTCTTTGCAGGCGATGAAACAATCGTTGCAGTCATGACAATACGCGATGTCTATTACAAGATAGTTTTTCTTGGCCATTAGTTGTTTCCTCCTTCCCACTTCTCCACCTCGATACGGTAATGCTCTGTCGCCATACCCGATGTATTCTTCCCGATAAATGTGGAAGAGCTCAGGATGTTCACACAGCCGCCCCGATCAGGGGATTCGCCGGGCTTGCCGATGGGCTGATATTCCGCAGACGATTCGTAAGAGTGGCAGGTACCCTGCGGTACGCGTTCCGTAATTTGAGCCGCGAGGATCACGATGCCTCTGTCGTTGTAAGCCTTGACAAGATCGCCTTCCTTGATGCCCCGAGCTTCGGCGTCCTTCGTATTGATACGGATGATCCAGTAGTCATGGCCGCCGATACGGACACGATGGTCCTTGATGTCGTTCATGAACGCGTCCTTGCCGTCGCCCATCGTATGGAAACTGAATCTCGGATGGGGCGAAACCAC
>JAITNA010000225.1 GCA_031290715.1 Eubacteriales Family XIII. Incertae Sedis bacterium
CAGTAAAAAATATCGGGGCGAATTTTGCACGCTCCCCCAGTCCCCCTTGCAAAATCGGGTTTTAAACAGTTGATACGATAAAAAGCAAATAGCGAGCACCCTACAAGCGTTGATGAATCAACGCTTGGTTTGTTTTAAAGATGTCAAATTTTTTGATTAAATATGTTGTATGAGGTTGTATCTGTATTAATCTTATGGTATTATCTATCAGATGGAGGTGGATTATGAAATTAAACTATGACAGAAAATCTAAAGACCCCACATATTTCGTCCAGCAAGGAATACGCAACGGCAAAAAAACAACAACGCGAAACGTGTCCAGAATTGGCAAGCATTCTGAATTGTTGGCCATCACCGAGGATCCTCTTTCCTACGCCCGCGAGAAGGTACGGCAGTACAACGAAGATTTCAAGGAAGGGAGGCTCGCATCAAACATCGCATTCAACATTGATTTCTCACAGAAAGTGAAAGCAACCAATGACATAGCGTCCCATTCCAATCAGGTGAACATCGGTTATTTCATTCTCCAAAGGATCTACAGCGGTTTAAGGCTAAAGGACTATTTCGCCGAAGTCACTAAGGATTCCAAGGTTACCTTTGACTGCAATGAGATTAATCGGTTTTTGATTTACGCAAGAGTGCTTGACCCGAAATCAAAACGAGGTACATTTGACAACCTAAGTGCCTACTACGAGAACCCGGACTTTGGCTACCAGCACATCCTCCGCTTCATGGATGTCCTCGAAAGCCATTACGACTCATACATTGAACATCTCTTCCTAAGCAGTAGCAACATCGTGCCGCGAAACACAGGCGTATGCTATTATGACTGCACCAATTACTATTTTGAGATAGAGACAGAAGATGAGGATTATATTGATCCTGTCACAGGGGAAGTCCTTAAAGGCATGCGCAAATATGCCATTTCAAAGGATCACCGTCCAAATCCGGTTGTTCAGATGGGATTGTTCATGGACGGCAGCGGCATCCCAATATCAATGTGTATCAACCCCGGTTCTAACAACGAACAGACATCAGCGGTTCCGTTGGAGGAGAAAATATTGAAAATGTTCAAAGGCAAACCATTCGTCTACTGTGCAGACGCAGGTCTTGGCTCTTTAAGCATCAGAAACTTTAATTCCATGGGAGGACGGGCGTTTATAGTGACGCAGTCGATTAAAAAAATGTCTGATGTCTTAAAGAATGCTGTGTTTAACGACTATGATTACAAACGACTTTCAAACGACGAATCAGTTACGATTCGGGAAATGAAATCGTTTGACAAATCGCAAGAGTCCAATTTGCACCTATATAACGATCATGTCTACAAAATCGTCGATGCTCCGAATGTTGTGGAGTTAGGGCTTTACGAAGAAAAACTTCTGAAGAACGGGAAAACGCAGAAAGTCAAAACCAAGGCTTGTTTAAAGCAAAAGGTTATCATCACGTTTTCCAGAAAAGTCATGGAATATCAGCGCGCCATCCGAAACCGTCAGATTGAACGCGCGAACAAACTAATCAAGACAGATTCCGTGGAATCTGTCCGGAAGGGTTCTCATGATGTCACAAGGTTCATTAAACGCACCTCGAAAGCGAAGTCCGGCGGAGGTGCTACTTACGACATCTATGAGCTTGACCTTGCTATTATTGAGGAAGAAGAGAAATACGATGGATATTATGCAGTTGCCACAAACCTTGATGACAATGCAAAGGATATTTTAGCCGTCAACTCTAATCGGTACAAGATTGAAGACTGCTTTCGTGTTCTTAAAACAAACTTTGAGGCCAGACCTGTCTTCCACAGAAATAATACCCGAATCATTGCCCATTTCATGATTTGCTATACCGCCTTGCTAATCTATAGGCTGATAGAGAAAAAACTTGATGACTATGGGACTCATTTCACAACCGCCCAACTCCTATCCACCCTGAAGAATATGAACCTTGCCAACCGAAACGATCTGTTTTATGAGGCACTGTACAATGGGAGCAGGGTGTGTACGGCACTCAATGGCGTGTTTGGTTTGGATTTGGACAAACAATACTATCTTCCTAAGGAGTTGAATAAAAAAATCAAAGAAATTTTGAAGTGAAATTCCCATACAACATTTTACAGCGCATGGAAAAGAGAGAGAAACCATTGCTATTGCTGGGTCTCTCCCATTTTTGTTTTATTAACTGTCGAAAACGGGATTATACCTCAAAAAAAACAAAAAGTAAGTTGTCCGAACAACTTATAAGAAAAAAATAATTGTAACTCCTCAGGGATGGATAGAGCAACCGCCACCCTACAATGATCCGAAGCCGCACGCAGGGAAAATACAATGCTCGCAATTCAGGCAAAGCCCGCCCGCCGCCAAAGCGTTGATATCCTCCTTTGTGATGGGGATATCCGCCATCACGCGCGGCAGGATGATGTCAAAAATCGTCTTTTTTGAATGCATGACACAGCCCGGCAGCCCGAGCACCGCGGCCCCGTTCAGATAGGCGACGAGGAACATCGCCCCCGGCAATACCGGCGCACCGTATGACACGACGCGCGCGCCCGCGTTTCGGATCGCAAGCGGCGTCCGGTCGTCCGGGTCCACGCTCATCCCGCCGGTCACAAGAATGACGTCCGCACCCTTGTCCGCCACGCGAAGGATCGCGTTCGTCGTCATTTCGGGATTGTCCGGCACCGTGATATGCCCCACCTCCTCAACATCGTAGGCCGAAAGCTTTTCGCGGACGATCGGCGTGAACCCGTCGTCGATCAAGCCCTCAAAGACCTCGCTGCCCGTCGTGACAATCGCGGCTTTTCGATGTACATAAGGATGAATCCGCAGAACAGTACCGCCGGAAACCCGCGCTTTCGCTTCCTCGATCTTTGATTTTTCGACAGCCAAAGGAATGATCCGCGTCCCCGCGAGTTTGTCGCCCGCCGTGACAGGCACATAGTCGTGCCGCGTCGCCGCCATGATTTCATCAATCATATTGAGCGCGTCAAGCCGCGCCTTATCGACACGAAGCACACCGGGAACAGAAGCGAAAATCTCGATCTTGCCTTCTTTGACCTCGCCGCGCGTCATGCCCGGCCCGGCTACCAAATCCGCAAGGATTTCCGCCGCGTCATTTTCATGCAGCATACTGCCGTCGTTTTCCCAAACATACAGATGTACCTTGCCGATTTTCAGCAGGGGTTCAATATCTTCCTCGCGGACAATATGCCCTTTCCGAAAAGCAACGTCCTTGCCTTTCCCCGGAACAATCCGCGTGATGTCATGCGGGATGATATGCCCGACGGCATCCTGTGTCCTGATCTCTTTCATCAGAATTGCCATATTGTGTCTATTCAGGGGTCAGCTAAATATTGTCAGCCGTAGAGTGCCACGGGCTGAAGCCCTGCACTCTTGGCAGACGTGGTACGACGGAGCTAGAGCTCCTGTACCACTGTCATTCCCGGACTCGTTCCGGGAATCCAGAGTATTGCCAATCATTGGATTCTCGGGATCCACCGCAAGCGGCGGCCCCAAGAATGACAGCAGTTTAGCATGCCTGAATCGTTTCCTTTCATATAGATAGAATTGCCCGACGCCCGCGCGGCCCTACTCCCCCTTCAAAAACCCGGGGATGGCGAAATCGTTGATGCCGCCGCCTTCGGTTTCCTTTTCCAAGATACTCTCCTGCACGGGGTTCTTTGCCCCCGGCTCATATTCATGATAATCCTCGCCCGCGCCCGCGGACTCTTCGGCCGCGTGCTCGCCCGCCGCCGTTTGATCAAAACTCCCGCGCATCCCGCCCGGCGGCAGGAAATCATGCTCGGGAAGCCCGATGACGTCCAAATCGTCAAAGCCGGTCGCGATGACCGTGATGACGATCTCATTGCCCAAGGCGTTGTCGATCGACATCCCGATCCGGACATCCGCTTCGCCGTCGGCTTCCTGCTCGATCATATCGGCGGCCTCGGCGTATTCAAGCATACCGAGATTTTCGTCGCCCGCGATACGAAGCAGGATGTGCTTGGCGCCCGCGACGCTCGTGTCGAGCAAGGGGCTGTTCACCGCGGCCTTCACCGCGTCCTTGATCCTGTTGTCGCCCGCGCCGCGCCCAATGCCCATGTGGGCGATGCCCTGTCTGGACATGACGGATTTGACGTCCGCGAAATCCACATTGATGAATCCCGCCCCGGTGATGATCTCCGTGATCCCCTGCACACCGTCCTTCAACACATCGTTGGCCATATTGAGCGCTTCGGTCATTTTCGTGTCCTGATCGCTGAGGAGCAGGAGCTTGTCGTTGGGGATCACCACGAGGGAATCCACGTATTGCTTGAGGTATTCGATCCCCTGCTCGGCATACGACCTGCGTTTTTTCGCTTCAAAGCTGAACGGCTTCGTGACGATGGCAATGGTCAGAATGCCCAGCTCCTTCGCGATCTTCGCGACCACCGGCGACGCGCCCGTGCCCGTACCGCCGCCCATACACGACGTGATGAAGAGCATGTCCGCCCCGCGGATCGCGGCTTCGATCTCCTGCTGATTTTCCTCCGCCGCCAAAAGGCCGATTTCGGGATTGCCGCCCGCGCCGAGCCCGAGCGTCGCTTTCGGCCCGATCTGCAGCTTTACCTCCGCGTCGGACTTTTGATCCAAATCTTGTTTGTCGGTATTGACCGCAACATATTCAACACCCTTGATGTCGCACTCGATCATGCGGTTGACAGCATTCCCGCCGCCGCCGCCGACACCGATCACGATAATCCTTGCAATGTTACTATCCGCAGTTTCAAACAGAATCCCGTCATGTGGCATTTCTCATTTCCTCCTTACAAAAATACTGGTCTTAGTATAACATAACTCCGCGCGAGTTTGAAATATTTTAGTGATAGAATAATAATTTTTTTTGTAATTTTTTTGTAATAATTATTCCAGTTCCGGCGTGAAGGAGCAGGTCCCGCTGCCGTTCACGCTGATTGTCCCGCGTTCGACGCCCTTCGCGCTCAGGTCCGCGACCACTTTCTTGAGATTTTCAACGCTTTTCTCGATGTTCTTCAAATCCCCCTCGCAGATCAGATTGTCGAAGATGTACGCTTTTGTGATCACCCCGCCCGTGTCGAGCCGTTTGATGTAGAAATCGTGCTCCTCCATATACGCAAAAAAATCCAAACACGGCGCCAGCATATCCGCTTCCTTTACCTTCAGCGCCTTGCCCGGCTCCGGATTCACCGCGGTCAGCCCGTCAACCGCCGGCAGGATCGGCGGATCGTCCGTACTGCGCAGGATCACGCCGTCATAGTCGACCACGAGCCATGCGTTTTCCGCGCGCACCACGACATCCTCCGAGCGTTCGTCGACCGTGATATGGATTTCATCGGGAAGGACTCGTTGCACCTCGGCCTCTCTGATATACGGATTTTGCGTCAGCTGTTCCCTTACGGGCCCGGTGCGTGTCTTGAACAGATTGTCGCCCTTCTTCACGCCCGAAAGCTCCGCGACCTGGGCCGACGTGAAATAACTGTTGTTTTCTACCGTGATGGTTTCAATGTCGAAGAAAGAGGACATCGCGAGGTAGTACAAACCGACAAGCGCAAGTACGGCGATACCGATCTTGAGCAGGTACCGCTTCTTCTTGCGTTTGCCGCGTTTACGCCTGTTTTCTTCCGTATATCTCATCGATAATCACGTCCGCGGCGTCCGGCCGCGCAACTTTCCGCGCGTTTTCGCCCATTTCAGACAGCCGCGCGCGATCGGCCGTCAATTCCTCAATCACATCCGATAGGCCGGCGGCGTCCGCTTCGTTCAGGATGATCGCGGCACCCGCGTCCGCCAGGACCTTCGCGTTGAAATATTGGTGGTTGTTTGTCACATTCGGAGAGGGGATCAGCACGGACGCCTTGCCGCTCACCGCGATCTCCGACACCGTCAGCGCCCCCGATCTCGCGACAATCAGGTCCGCCGCCGCAAAATATTCATGGATGGTATCCGTATAGCCCATCACATGAACGCCGGCGGGCCTTTCCGCGAACAGCCGCGCGAGCCCCTCGCAGGTTTGCCGATACAAATCCTTGCCCGTGAGAAAGAAAATGTGAAATCCTTCTCTGCCGCCGAATCGCAGGGCCACATCCATCGCCGCCTTGTTGATAGCGTCCGCGCCCTGGCTCCCGCCGAAGATCAGCAGCGCCGTGTCGCCGTCCGCAATACCGAGCTTCGCGCGGCAGTCCGCCTGCCCCGCCGTGAGAAAAGCGTCCCGGATGGGATTTCCCGTAATGAGCAGCTTGCCCTTCCCGCGAAAGTGCCCCGCCGACGCTTCAAAGGCCAGAAAGACCTTGTCCGCGTATTTCTCCGCCATCTTGTTCGCCAATCCGGGAATCACATTCTGCTCTTGGATATAGGCGGGGATGCCGGCCTTTTTCGCTTCCCGTATGACCGGGCCGCAGACATAGCCGCCCGTGCCGAAAACGACATCCGGCTGAAACGCCCCGAAAATCCCGCGGATCTGCGCGCCCGAGCGAATCAAATTCCGCGCGGTTTCCACATTGCGCAGCGGCCGGCGGCGGTCAAATCCCGTGACGTCAATGGCCGTTTGCTCGAAGCCCGCCGCCCCGACAATATCCTTGCCGATCTCATAGCGCGCGCCGACGAAAAGAATCCGCGCGCCGCCGTCCCGCCTTTTGATCCGCTCCGCGACCGCAAGCGCGGGATACAGATGGCCGCCCGTCGCGCTGCTCGCGATCAGGGCCTTCACGCGAGCGCCTCCGAAGCTTCCGCTTTCTTCTTCCTGCGCGAAACCGGCTGCGCGTTCCCTCTGGAAATATTGAGGACAATCCCCATGAGGAACATGAACAGCAAAATGGCGTTGCCGCCATAGCTGATGAACGGCAGCGTCACGCCGGTCGGCGGCAGCACGGAGGTCACGACGCCGATGTTGAGGATGACCTGAATCGCAAGCAATGTCGCAGCGCCGGCGCCGATCAGCATACCAAAGCGGTCAGGGGCCCGCGTGGAGATGAGCAGACAGCGCCAAATCAAAACGAGGTAGGCGATCATCAGCAGGATACAGCCGACGAATCCCGTTTCCTCCCCGATGATGGCAAAGATGAAATCGTTTTGCGCGAAAGGCAGCCACAGCGCTTTCTCGACGCTGTTTCCGAGCCCCACGCCCGTGAGCCCGCCCGACCCGAGGGCAATCAGCCCTTGGACGGTTTGAAAGAACTTGTCCTGCGCGTCCGAAAACGGATCGAGAAAGCCCGAAATGCGGTTCAGATGCTCGCCGCCGCCCGACTGGATTTTGTACCAAATCCCAAGCAGGCTGACCGCGGCAAAGCCTACGAGATACGGAACGCGCACGCCCGCGAGAAACATTATGATGAGCATGGCGGCGGCGGCGATGAGCGCCGTCGACAGATTGGGCTCCTTGTAAATCAGGACGAATACGACCGCGACGAGCGCCGCGACGGGGAGAAAACCGCGGAGGAAGGTCTTTGTGTCTTTCGCGTATTTCGTGTAGTACCAAGCCAGAAAAAAGATGGCGGCAAGCTTGACAAACTCACCCGGCATGAACGTGATCGGCCCCACCTTGATCCAGCGTGTCGCGCCATTGATGTTCTCGCCGACGCCGGGGATGAACAGGGCCGCGAGCAACAGGACGGCGAGGAGCATCGCCGGCAGCGCGACGACCTTATAGATACGGTAGGGGACAAAACTCGCCCCGACCATGACCGCAACGCCGAGTCCCGCCCATTGCGCGGCGCGCTGCAGATAATAATAAGGGCTGAGGTTGCTCGTGATGGTGCTGTAATAGCTCGCGCTGAACACCATCACGACGCCGAACACCGCGAGGACGACGACCAAGATGAGCAAGATGATATCGATTTTCCCGCTGCTTTTCACCTTCGCTATTTCCTCAATTCCTCAACCTTTTGTTTGAAATGCTTTCCTCTTTCCTCAAAATCTGTATACATATCCCAACTCGCGCAAGCCGGGGACAAAAGCACGGTATCGCCGGGTTCCGCGAGTTCAAAGCCGAGCCGTACCGCTTCGCCCAGATCGTGTACGACCTGAATGTCCGCAATCCCCGCGAGCGCCGCCGCCGCGCGGATTTTTTCCGCGGTTTCCCCGAGAAGCAGCATCGTGCGGACCTTTCCCCGCGCCGCCGCCGCGAAAGCGCCGAAATCCGCTTTTTTGTCATAGCCGCCCGCAATGAGGATGATCCCTTCGCCGACGGCTTCCAGCGCTTTGACCGCCGCTTCCGGATTGGTGCCTTTCGAGTCGTTCACAAAGCGCACGCCCCCGATGGTCGCGGCGAGCTCAAGGCGGTGTTCCACGCCGCGGAAATGCCGGATCGAATCCCCGATAACATTCGGTTTGATCCCGGCCGCGCACGCGATCGCGGCGGCCGCAAGCGCGTTTTCAAGATTGTGTTTTCCGGGAATCGTGAGCTCATCCTCCCCGAGGAGATCGATCTCCCCTTGGCCCCCGGCCGCGGCGATGATCCGGCCGCCGCGCGTGAACACGCCGGTTTGCAGCTCGTGTTTGCGGCTGAACGGAATATTTTTCGCGCGGCTCCCCGCCGCCAATTTTGAAACGCTTTCATCATCCGCGTTGTAGATGAAATAATCCTCCGCGCCCTGATTGGCAAAAATCCGCGCTTTTGCCGCGCCGTAGCGTTCCATCGTTTTGTGACGGTCCATATGATCCGGCGTCAGATTCAGGAAGGCCGAAATCTTGGGATGAAAATCCCGCGTGGTTTCCAATTGGAAGCTGCTGACCTCCGTGATGAGCCAGGTATCGTCGGCGGCTTTCAGCGCCTTCGGCAGCACGGGAATCCCGATGTTGCCCGCGACCACCGTATCCCGGCCCGCGTTTTTGAAGATTTCGCCCGTGAGCGCCGTCGTCGTCGTTTTCCCGTTCGTCCCCGTGATGGCGGCGTAGAGCCCGCGCCCGAGCAGATACGAAAGCTCCAGTTCCCCGATGATTTCCGCGCCGCGCCGCGCCGCCGCCCGCATGAACGGCAGATCGAGCGGGACCCCCGGGCTCGAAATCACAAAATCCCAGGCTTCGTCCGGTACCGGCTTCCCGTTGAAATACATCGGCGTATCGAGGGCCGAAAGCTTCGCGAACAACTTTGGGATCTCCCATTCGATGTCCTTATCGTCGTATACGGAAGGAAGCGCCCCACTATGAAAAAGGGCTTCAAAAGCCGCCGTACCGGACTTCCCCACGCCCGCAATCAGTATTTTCTTCCCCTTAAAATCAACCATATTACTCCTATTCTATCCCCGCCAAACCGGACCCGCTTGCGAAGGCGAGGGTGACGATCAGTATCGCAACGCACAAAACGAGCGTGACGGATACGAATACGGCCACAACCTTCTTTTCATGCCAGCCCGACAGTTCAAAATGATGATGGAGCGGCGCCATTTTGAAAACGCGTTTGCCGCCTCGCAGTTTATAACTGCCAACCTGTATTATATCAGACAGCGCTTCAATCACAAAGACAAAGCCCGCGATCGGAAGCAGCAATTCAACATGGCCCGCAATGGCGGCCATCGCGATGCCGCCGCCGATCGCAAGCGAGCCCGTATCGCCCATGAAAATCTTCGCCGGATAGCGGTTGAAAAGGAGAAAGCCCAGACAGGCGCCGGCCAATGACGAAAAAAACACCTCCGCGCCGGCGTTCCCTGCCATATTGACGATGGGCGCGTCGTTTCGGACAAGGCTCAG
Source organism: Eubacteriales Family XIII. Incertae Sedis bacterium (assembly GCA_031290715.1). Classification (GTDB taxonomy): domain Bacteria; phylum Bacillota; class Clostridia; order Peptostreptococcales; family Anaerovoracaceae; genus JAITNA01. The sequence continues at coordinate 9,699 of JAITNA010000225.1, forward strand.
CGTAAAGGCCAACATTACAAAAACGGGAAAAAAGAGGGACAGCACAGTGCTTACGCCGGAAGCAAGGCCGTCAAGGCCGTCCGTGAGATTGACCGCGTTCACCATCGCGACGATGATGAATACGATATAGGGGATTGCCCACATGCCGATATCCACAGACTTCCACACAAACGGAATCATAATATTCGTGCCCGGCTTCAAAATGACAATATAATAGAA
>JAITNA010000237.1 GCA_031290715.1 Eubacteriales Family XIII. Incertae Sedis bacterium
GCGGATAGCCCTCGTCCGTTTCCGTAAAAACCTTTCCCTTATTAGCGGGGGAAAACATCCCCGCGCGAATCTTCGCCAGCGACGATTTGTACGCGGAAACCCGCGCGTCGTATTCCGTTTCGGCGAGGTAGCCCAAATCCCGCGCCGCGGCCGCGGCCGCGATACGCCCCTGGATCATAGCGGAGCTCGCTTCCTCGATTCCGCACACATCGCCGGCGCAGAATATCCCGCCCACCGACGTTTCGCCTTCGTCCGTCAGCACCGGCACATAGCCGCCCTTTGCCGGATCGTATGACATCTCGCAGCCCGCGTTGTCGGCAAGCTGACCCATCGGCGTCAGACCGACCGCAAGCAGGATCGTATCGACGTCGAGTTCAATCTCCGTACCGGGGGCCATAGAAAACCCCGCGTCGACCTGAGCAATGACCGCGCCCTCCACACAGTCTGCGCCCTTTGCCCTGACCACCGTATGGGCGGTGCGAATCGGCACGCCCGTCCGGGCCAATTTCGCCGCGTGTACCCCGTAGCCGCCGACGCGCGGCGCCGCGTCCACGACGCAAACGACCTCGCAGCCGGCCTGAATCAACTGAAACGAAACGACAAGGCCCACATTGCCGGAGCCCACCATGAGGATTTTCCGTCCGGGCCTGACCCCGTGAAGATTCATCAAGGTTTGCGCCGCGCCCGCGCCCATGACGCCGGGGAGCGTCCACCCGTCGAAAGCCATCATGTTTTCACTCGCGCCTGTCGCGAGGATGATCGCGTCGGCCTTGTAGTTGCGCACCTCGCCTTCAAAGCGGACGGAAATCTCCTTCCCCTGATAGATACCGAGTACGGTGGCGCCGAGTACGACCTTGACGCCGAGCGCCCGCGCGGAATCAAGGAGGTTTTCGCCGATTTTCACGCCGCGCGTCATCGCCTGATGTTCCTTTGACCCGAAAAATTTGTGGATTTGCTTGAACAACTGCCCGCCCGGCCGCGCGTTTTCGTCAAACACGACGACTTCCATCCCGGCTTCGGCGGCGCAGATGGCGGCCGAAAGCCCGGCCGGCCCCGCTCCGATCACGATCATCTCATAGCGCTTCATGCGTATTCACCCGCTTTCAAGCCGTCCTGCGTTTCCACCCGCATCCCTTCTGCGAGCGGCGTCATGCAGGTCCGCACATTCGGCGACCCGTCCACGATCATCACGCAGTCCGTACACCTGCCGATGGCGCAGAAAATGCCCCTCGGCTCATGCCGCTTCACGGTATAACGGTGGATTTTCACGCCCATCGCCTTCAGCGCGGCCGCGACCGTTTCCCCCTCATATCCTTCGGCGTCCCGCCCATTATAGGAAAAACGAACGAGCCGTCCCTTTTGATAATCATCAATAATCGGGTGTTTTTCGATCCTCATCTCTACCCTGCCTCCAAATCAATGCCCGCCGGCAAACCGCAACCGCATTCGATGAGCCCATCATACAAAATCCCGCGCGGGCGGGATTGAAAGAAGAGGACGGCGATTTTTGAAAATCGGACAGGTCTTTGAAGAAAACGGACATGGCCATATGTTTTCGGAACGCACCCTACACGTGAAACGCGGTCTGCGGCCTTCCCAATGTGCGCTTGTAGCGCCGCCTGAATTCCTGCGGCGGCAGCCCCGTGAACTCCTTGAACTCGCGCTGAAAATGCGCCTGGTCCGCGTAGTCCAAATCCGCGATATATTGCGTGTTGCCGAGGTCCGGATTGCGGATCATCCGATGGAGGGCATTTTGAAAACGCACAATGCGGCACAGCGTTTTCGGGCTGATGTTCATATTCGCGTCAAGCAGACGGCGCACTTGGCGTTCCGAATAACAGAGATTTTCCGCGAGCTTTGACACGGTGATACAGCCCTTGCTCGCGTTGATGTTTTCGATAATTCCGCGCACCGGACCCTCCAAATAGGTGTCCGTAAGCGACGCGGAGAACTCGCTCAAAAAGAGGTCGATCTTCTCGCTCAGAAACTCCTGCTTCTGCAAACGCTCAACAAAGGCGCCGACGTTCAGATCGCGGCTCGCGTATATGATTTCATGATTCGTCACGTCCGCGAGCGAAATATCGTCCAAGTCGAAAAACATCCCCGGTTTCAGCCGGACGCCGAAGTAGCGAGAGCCCGGATAGCAGGTGAGCACCTTCTTGCTGAGCGGCGAGCCGATGAACTCCACCTTGTAGTCGCCCTCGTCATAGACGAACACCATGTCCGCGCAGCCATCCGGAATACAGGTGAACTCATATTTTCCCAGATAGCTCTTTGGCATGTAAAAGTGATAGAAGCGCATTTGCGCCGGCGCAAAGACCATCTGCTGCTCAAACCCGACCGTATGATTCTTGAAAAACGGCTGATAAATCTTGAACATGCTGTCATATTCCTCATGAACGCTCATCCGTATCACCTCTTCCCAAACCATTATGGCACGACAGAAACAAAATGTAAAGACTAAATAATCGCAATTTTCGGAACTTTTTGAATTAACTTACGGATATATGCCCTGTCATTCCCGGGCGCGAAGCGAACCGGGAATCCAATGCCAACTAAATACTGTCATTACTGTCATCCCCGCGGATATCAAAAACAATACCCTTGTCTGAAAGCCGTGTTCGTGCTATCATAAATTGTTATCGGGCACCATTAGCTCAGCTGGATAGAGTGCTGCCCTCCGAAGGCAGAAGTCGCGCGTTCGAATCGCG
>JAITNA010000238.1 GCA_031290715.1 Eubacteriales Family XIII. Incertae Sedis bacterium
GTTTTTAATGGCCGGTGCGCCCACAGAAGATTTCATGGAGATTAGCGGATTGAAAATTACCGCAGTACAGCCGGACTATTTGCTTGCGATGAAGCTCTTGTCCGCGCGTATCGATTCAAAGGATATGGGTGATATCGTGTTTCTTATGAAAAAATTGGACATAAAAACAAGAGAACAAGCGGAAGCCATCCTCACAAACTACTACCCGGAAAGCATGATCTTGCCCAAATCAATCTATGTAATCGACGAGTGTTTGCCGAAAGAATAGCTCCTGCACCCCTGTCATTCCCGGGCGCGAAGCGAACCGGGAATCCAGGGCATCACCACTCTCATCGGGCGATTCACTGTCATTCTCGGACTCGCCCACACCCTTGTCATTCCCGGGAATCCGGAATATTAGCAAAAACCTCAGAGCCCCGCAGCATCCTCGCGCTTCCCTCCCGCGTGCAGGTCAGGTCTAAACAAGCTCCGCGGCTTCGATCATTTCAGCCGCCGTTTCAACCGCCGCTTCCGCTTCGGGCGCCGTTTCTTTCCGCTCGTCCGACACCTCAAAACGCGACGTCTTCACCTTCGGCTTGCTGTAGTTTTTCATATAGTCGGCGTTTGCGCCGTAGTCGAGGTCGATCCCGTTGTACATCGCCATCCCCGTTCCCGCCGGAATGAGCTTGCCGATAATCACGTTTTCCTTGAGCCCGAGCAGATAGTCCGTCTTGCCCTCGATCGCCGCGCCCGTGAGTACCTTCGTCGTTTCCTGGAACGATGCGGCGGACAGGAATGACTCCGTCGCGAGGGAAGCTTTCGTGATACCCTGCAGCACGCGCTCGTATTCAGCCGGCCTTTTCCCCTCCGCGAGCTTGGCGTTGGCCGCGTCAATCTCCGGCTTTGAATAGGTCTTGTCGGGCAGCAGCACCGTGTCACCGGGCTCCAATACCTTGTATTTCGCAAGCATTTGGCTCACGATAATTTCGATATGCTTATCGTTGATGTCAACGCCCTGAAGCTTGTAGACGCGCTGCACCTCGCGAAGCAGATAGTGATATACGCCGCGGACGCCTTTCAGCTCGAGGACACGCTTCGGATCAAGCGGCCCGACGGTCAGCGCGTCGCCCGCTTCCACAAAGTCGCCTTCTTCCACGATGATCAAGCCGCTCGTCTGCGAGATTTCATACTCTCTTGTTTCCGTTTCCAGATTTGCTTCGATGGATCCGTTCGGATCCGGCCCCATTGTGATCACGCGGCTGTTGTTCTGCCCGTATTCGATCTTGAGGACATAGCCCGTTTCCTCGCAAATCTTCGCGAGCCCTTTCTGCGGCCGGCGCGCTTCAAAAAGCTCCTCGACCCTTGGCAGACCCTGTGTGATGTCGCCGCCCGCCGCGACGCCGCCCGTATGGAAGGTCCGCATGGTGAGCTGCGTACCCGGCTCTCCGATGGATTGTGCGGCCTGAATGCCGACAGCTTCGCCGATGTTGACCGTTTCGCCCGTCGCGAGATTGCGCCCGTAGCACTTCGCGCAAATCCCCGCCTTGCTTCGGCAGGTGAGGACGGAACGAACCGCGACCTCCGTGATGCCCGACGCTTCGATAAAGCTCGCCGCTTCCTCGTTGATGTCCCCGTTCGCGGCGACGATGATCTCGCCCGTTTCGGGATGTACGATATCCTTCAGCGCCACGCGCCCGACGACGCGCTGCCGGAGCGTTTCGATGATCTCCTTGCCCTGCTTGAAATCCGACACGGTGATCCCCTCGTCGGAGCCGCAGTCGTCCTCGCGCACGATCACGTTGTGCGAAACATCCACAAGCCGCCGTGTAAGGTATCCGGATTCGGCCGTCCGCAGCGCCGTATCCGCAAGCCCTTTCCGCGCGCCGTTGGAACTGAGGAAGTATTCCAATACAGACAGGCCTTCGCGGAAGTTCGCCTTGATCGGAATCTCGATCGTCTTCCCGGCCGCGTTGGCCATGAGCCCCCTCATGCCGCCGATCTGCCGGATTTGGCTCTTTGAACCCCGCGCGCCGGAATGCGCCATAATGTAGAGATTGTTGAGCTCGCCAAGGCTGTCCATGAGCGCGTCCGCCACGTCGTCCGTCGCCCTGTTCCACGTCTTTACCACATTTTCATAACGCTCGCTTTCGCTGATCAGCCCCTCTTTGTACATATCCTCGTAGCGGCCGACCGTGACATCCGCGGCGCCGACGATCTTGTCCTTGATTTCCGGAATTTCCATATCTGAAATACTGATCGTGACCGCGGCGACCGTGGAATAATGGAAGCCCATATCCTTGATGTGATCAAGCATGATTGCGGTTTCCGTATTGCCGTGTTTGCGGAAGCATTCGTCGATGATCCGACCAAGCATCTTCTTGTCGGCAAGCGCGTCGACTTCCAAGGCGTATGGGTCCTCCTCCCGATCGACGAGCCCGAGGGTCTGCGGCAAATGCTCGTTGAAGATGAAGCGCCCGACGGTGCTGTCAATGAGCTTGCCCCTCTTGTCGCCCGCGCTCGCGAAGCGTCTGACACGCACCTTCGCGTGCAACGTCACCTCATTGTTCCAGTACGCCATGAGCATTTCGTCGAAATCGGCAAAAATCTTGCCGTCCACGATATGTTTTTTGTCCCCCTCGCCGACGGTTTCGGGGAGATATGCCGCGCCGCGCCAATACGTCACGCTGCGAACGTCCTCTTTGCTTGATTTGCCCTTGCTTTTGCCCTTGCCCTTGCCCTTGTCTGTGCCGGTCGTTTCCACGAAGATCGGGGGGTTCGGCGCGGCCGTATATTCGAGGAAAGGACTGACGAACTTCTTCTTCGTGTAGCTCTCGCCCCGAGCTTTCGCCGCTTTCTCGGCCGCGATCTCCGCGTCCTCCCAGTCTTTCACCGCCTGCGGGTAGCGGTCGTCCTTCTCGCCCGGGTGCGTCAGGTAGTAGCTTCCGAGGATCATATCCTGCGTCGGCGTCGTGATGGGTGAGCCGTCCTTCGGCGCCAAAATATTATTGACCGAAAGCATGAGGAATCTGGCTTCCGCTTGCGCTTCTACGGTCAGCGGGACATGCACCGCCATTTGATCGCCGTCGAAGTCCGCGTTGTACGCCGTACAGACGAGCGGGTGCAGCTTGATTGCCTTGCCCTCGACGAGCACGGGCTCAAACGCCTGAATGCCGAGCCGATGCAGCGTAGGCGCGCGGTTCAGCAGGACCGGGTGCTCCTGAATCACCCCGTCGAGGACGTCCCAGACCTTCGGGTTGACCTTCTCGACCATGCGCTTCGCGCTCTTGATGTTGTGCGCCGACTCGTTCTTGACCAACTCTTTCATAATGAAGGGTTTGAAAAGTTCGAGCGCCATCTTCTTCGGCAAACCGCATTGATAGAACTTGAGTTCCGGCCCGACAACGATGACCGAACGCCCCGAATAATCGACGCGCTTTCCGAGCAGATTTTGCCGGAAGCGCCCCTGCTTGCCCTTGAGCATATCGGAAAGCGACTTGAGCGGACGGGAGCCCGGGCCTGTGACAGCCCTGCCGCGCCGGCCGTTGTCGATGAGCGCATCCACCGCTTCCTGGAGCATACGTTTTTCGTTTCTTACAATAATATCGGGTGCGTTGATGCTGAGCATCTTTTGCAGTCGATTGTTGCGGTTGATGACTCTCCTGTACAGGTCATTGAGATCGGACGTGGCAAAGCGGCCGCCGTCGAGCTGTACCATCGGCCGGATGTCGGGCGGGATCACGGGGACGACCTCGAGGATCATCCACTCGGGCTTGTTGCCCGAAGCTTTCAGCGCTTCGATCACCTCAAGCCTGCGCACGAGCTTGCCCTTCTTCTGCGCCGTCGCGTCCTCCAATTGATCGCGGATTTCCTGCGACAGGTCGGCGAGGTCGATGGCTTTCAGCAGGTCGAGGACCGCTTCCGCGCCCATGCTCGCGTTGAGCTTGGTATTCTCGACCTTCAGGCCGGTTTCTTCCGCGTCAAAGCCCGGATACTTCCGAAGGAAATCCCGGTATTCATTCTCTGTCAAATAATCGTCGGCCTTCACTGCGTCAGACGGCGCGCCGGCGGGGTCCAGTACGACATACTTGTGATTGGAGTATTTCTCCTCGCCGATGAAACTCCCGGACAGATAGTGCGTCCTGCCGGGACTCGTCACGATGTACTTGTAGTTTTTGTAGTCGTCCTCGTTCAGGATATCCTTGACCTTCAAATCCGTCTTGCCCGGATCGAGTACGATATAAGCCGCAAAATACAGGACTTTCTCAAGATTTTTCGGCGTCAGATCGAGCACGAGCCCGATACGCGACGGAATCCCCTTGAAGTACCAGATATGCGAAACGGGCGACGCCAGCTTGATATGGCCCATGCGCTCGCGGCGAACTTTGGCTTTTGTGATCTCCACGCCGCAGCGGTCGCAAACCATCCCCTTGAAGCGGATTCGTTTGTACTTCCCGCAGTGGCATTCCCAGTCCTTCGTCGGCCCGAAAATCCGCTCGCAAAAAAGACCTTCTTTTTCCGGCTTCAACGTTCTGTAATTGATCGTTTCCGGCTTTTTGACCTCGCCGTGCGACCAACTAAGTATCTTTTCGGTAGAAGCAAGACTGATCTTGAGCGCTTTGAAATTTGTGAATTCACTATGGTTGTTCAAGATTGCACCCCTCCTGTTATGATTCTATATCCTGATCCGCGTCCTCGATGTCTGCGAGTCCGAGAACTTTTCCGAAATCGTCCGAATCCAAGGCGCCCGCGAGGTCGATCCCGTCTGCCGCGTCCCCGAGGTCGATCCCGTCATCCCCGATGATTTCAAGGTCCTCGGGCTCCTCGGCGTCCTCGCCCGCGATTTCCTCGGGCTCCTCCGCTTCCGGTTCTTTCGGCTCCTCAAACGGCAGATAGCCGTCGTCGTCCGTCGTCAGCGCATCCGAACTGATGATGCGCTCCAAGGTCGACGACGCGCCGAGGTCGGCAAATTCTTTCAGCTCGATCTCCTCGTCGTTCTCGTCCCGGACCGTTACATCAAGGCAAAGGCTCTGCATCTCCTTGATGAGCACCTTGAAAGACTCCGGGATACTCGGCTCGGGGATGTTGTCCCCTTTGACAATGGCCTCGTAGGTCTTGACACGGCCGACGATATCGTCCGATTTGACCGTGAGAATCTCCTGAAGCGTATAGGCCGCGCCGTAGGCTTCGAGCGCCCAGACCTCCATCTCTCCGAACCGCTGCCCGCCGAACTGCGCTTTGCCGCCGAGCGGCTGCTGCGTGATGAGCGAATACGGCCCCGTCGACCGCGCGTGGATCTTGTCGTCGACAAGATGGTGGAGCTTGAGCATGTACATATAGCCCACCGTGACGCGGTTGTCAAAGCGGTCGCCTGTCCGGCCGTCCCGGAGCTGCAGCTTTCCGTCCTCGGGATAACCGCATTCTTTCAACAGCTCGATAATATCTTTTTCATGCGCGCCGTCGAATACCGGCGTACTGATATACCAGCCCTTCTCCTTGGCGGCCAAGCCCAAATGGACCTCAAGCACCTGCCCGACATTCATACGGGAGGGAACGCCGAGGGGATTGAGCATGATCTGCAGCGGCACGCCGTTCTCGAGGAAAGGCATGTCCTCTTCCGGCAGGATGCGCGAAATCACGCCCTTGTTACCGTGGCGCCCCGCCATCTTGTCCCCGACGCTGATCTTGCGCTTCGTCGCGACATAGACGCGCACGAGTTTGTTGACGCCGGGCGGCAGCTCGTCCCCGCCGTCCCTGCTGAACGTCTTGATGTCCACGACGATACCCGTTTCGCCATGCGGCACTTTCAGCGAGGTATCGCGCACCTCTCTGGCCTTCTCGCCAAAGATCGCGCGCAGCAGCCGTTCTTCCGCGGTCAGCTCTGTTTCGCCTTTCGGCGTGACCTTGCCGACGAGGATATCATAGGAAGTGACCTCCGCGCCGATGCGGATAATGCCTTCCTCGTCGAGGTCCTTACGCGCGTCGTCGCCGATGTTGGGGATATCCCTCGTGATTTCTTCGGGGCCGAGCTTGGTATCCCGCGCCTCGCATTCGTATTCCTCGATGTGCAGCGAGGTGAGGATATCGTCCATGATCAGCCGTTCGTTCAGGATGATCGCATCCTCGTAATTGTAGCCTTCCCATGTCATGAACCCGATGAGCAGGTTCTTGCCGAGCGCGACTTCGCCCTGATCCGTGGACGGCCCGTCCGCGATGACTTCCCCGTCCTCGACATATTCGCCTTTCAGGACAATGGGCCGCTGATTGATACACGTACCCTGATTGGACCGTTTGAACTTGAGCAGCTTGTATTCATCGACGACCGCAGGGTCGCCGGATTTCTCCGCTTTTTTCTTCCCTTTTCCGTCCGCGCCGGCGTTTTCGTCCCGCCGAATGCGAATCGTATCCGCGTCCACATATTCAACCGTGCCCGCGTGCCGCGAAAGCACGACCACGCCGCTGTCCCTCGCCGCCGTATATTCCATCCCGGTCCCGATGATGGGCGCGTCCGTCACAAGGAGGGGCACCGCCTGCCGCTGCATATTGGACCCCATGAGCGCCCGGTTCGCGTCGTCGTTCTCGAGGAAAGGAATCATCGACGTCGCGACGGACACCACCTGTTTGGGGCTGACATCCATATAGTCGACAAGCTCCTTCGGCACGAGGTCGATGTCGCCCTTTACGCGCCGCGCCGCAACGCGCTTGTTGACGAATTTGCCCTTGCTGTCAAGCGGCTCGTTCGCCTGCGCGATGATCAGCATTTCCTCCTCGTCGGCCGAGAGGTATTCGATCTCCTCCGTCACGACGCCTTTTTCCTTGTCGACGCGGCGGTACGGCGTTTCGATGAAGCCGTATTCGTTAACCTTGCCGAAGGTGGTGAGCGAGCCGATCAAGCCGATGTTGGGGCCCTCCGGCGTTTCAATCGGGCACATCCTGCCGTAATGGGAATAATGGACGTCCCTGACCTCAAACCCCGCCCTTTCGCGTGACAGGCCGCCCGGGCCCAACGCCGAAAGCCGTCTTTTGTGCGTGAGTTCGGCAAGCGGATTGTTCTGGTCCATGAACTGCGAGAGCTGGCTGCTGCCGAAAAACTCCTTGATCGCCGCCGTAACGGGCCTGATGTTCATGAGCGCCTGCGGCGTCGATACCTCAACGTCTTGGATGGTCATGCGTTCCCTGACCGCGCGTTCCATGCGCGCCAAACCGATCCGGAACTGATTTTGGAGCAGCTCCCCGACCGTGCGTACGCGGCGGTTGCCGAGATGGTCGATGTCGTCGTCCGAGCCGATGCCGTAGGGCAGCCCGATGAGATAGCTGAAAGAAGCGATGATATCGTCCGCAAGCATATTTTTGGGCGAAAGAATGCTCTTGAAGCCCCGAAGCGCCTCGCCCAGATAGGCGGGCGTGACCTTTTTGTTCTCCTCTTTCGCTTTTCTTTCTACTATTTTAAGCAAGCCCTGCAGCGTCGGGTAGTGAACCCGCGCGGGAAGCTCGTACTCCGCGGGGTCGAAATCAACAAAGCCCGCCAGATTCACGAAGCGGTTTCCGATAATGTTGATCTCGCGGACGGTGATCGTTTCGACGGGGGCGTGCTCGGCGTCCTCGTATACAACGCGCGGCACCTGCGCCGTAACGGATACGGAAAACACGCCCGCGTTTTCGATCTCCTGCGCCTTTTCCTTCGCCACCGTTTCCCCGGCTTCCGCAAGGACTTCTCCCGTCCCCGGCGCGATCACGTCTTTCGCAAGTGTACGCCCCGTGAGCCTTGTGGATATACCGAGCTTCTTGTTGTATTTGTAACGGCCGACCCGAGCGAGATCGTATCTGCGCGGATCGAAGAAAAGGTTTTCAAAGAGCCGTCTGGCGTTCTCCGTATTGGGCAGCTCGCCCGAGCGAAGCTTTTTGAAAATCTCTACAATTGACTCCTCGTAACTTTTGGCCGAGTCCTTGCCGAGCGTTTCGACCAAGCGCGGTTCATCGCCGAACACCTCGATCAGGCGCGCATCGCCGCCGAAGCCGATCTCCGAGGAAATTCCCGGCACGACCAGATCGAGAATCTCCCGCTCCTCTTCGCTGAGCAGCTCGCCCTTGTTCTTTTCGATACCGAGCGCCTTCAGCACGCTGTCATGCACGTTTTTCCGGCGGTCGTCGTGCGACTTCACGTTTTCGGTCGCCGCAAGCGCCTTGATGAGAACGGTCGCGGGCAGCTTCCGCGTGCGGTCCACGCGAACGTACAGCACGCCGTTATCGTCTGTTTCATATTCAAGCCAAGCGCCGCGGTTTGGGATAATCTGCGCGCTGTAATGCTTCAGATCCTCCGTGCCCTCGTGGTCAACCTCGGGCTTGGTCACAACCTTATCGCTCACGCGTTCCTTTTCGGCCTTTTCCTTGGCCGTGATTTCCTTGAAATACGGGCCCGGACTCCGGACAAGCTGGGTCACGACGACGCGCTCCGCGCCGTTGCATATAAAGGTACCCTTTTCCGTCATGAGCGGGAACTCCCCCATAAAGACTTCCTGCTCCTTGATCTCGCCGGTTTCCTTATTGATCAGGCGCACGCCGACCTTCAGCGGGGCCGAATAGGTAGCGTCGCGCTCCTTGCATTCCTCCTGGCTGTATTTCGGGGGGTCCTCCGGGGTATTGAATTTGTGATCCGTAAAGTGGAGCGACAGATTGCCCGCAAAATCCTCAATGGGGGAAATGTCAGAAAAGACCTCTTTCAGGCCTTCGCTCACGAACCATTTATAGGATTCTGTCTGGATTTGGATCAGATTGGGCATGCTCGCTACTTCACGTATCGTCGAGTAGTTCATGCGTTCTTTTTTGCCGATTTTTACGGGTTGAGGCATTCTTATCACTCCTTCTCAAGCTGCAATGCACGTTATACGGCAGTCTATTAGTTTATAACAATTTCGGCAAGCCGTCAATCATTATTTTTTGACATATTTTGACATATTTGTTTCGGTGGTTCTGCAAAGGGTATTGGACGAATGGTGGGAACGACTGGAGTCGAACCAGTGACCTCTTGCTTGTCGAGCAAGCGCTCTAACCAGCTGAGCTACGCCCCCACAGATAATAATCATTTTATCCCATCCGACCTCCCCCCGTCAACAGCAAATTTTCGATTGGAACTATTTGGAAATCGCCATTTTGAAATCACAATCTCCGCACAGCGCGGCGCATCGGAACACCCGTCCTATCGCGGGGCAAGCAATCGTCTGATCGCCTGCTCTATCCCGCGAAGCGTGAGCTCGTACATGGGAAAGATTTCCGCGATCGCTTCGATGGTTTCGTGCCCGCGGCCGTTTTCCCACGCCGCCCGCGGGATGGGGTTGAGCCATACCGCGCGGGGAAATTTGCGCCGAAACCGCCGCAGCCTTTCGATGGCGGGCTCCCCGTCGTAGATTCCGCGAATCCCGACGCCGCTCTTGCGGTAGAGCTCATACGGCGCCATCGCCGCGTCGCCGACGAAAATCGCCCGATACTCCCCGCTGAGCGTCCGAAAGACAAGGTCCGTGCCGACGCTCGTTTCCGGCGTGCACATCGGGGTCGTGTAGAGCTTGTCGTACACGCAATTATGAAAATAGTAACAGCGCAAATCCTTGAAGTGATTGGCCCCGCTGACCGCTTTGAAAAGCCGGCTCGTCAGGCGCGCGTACGCTTCCATCGAGCCGGCGCAGTCGAAGAGGACGAGCAGCTTGACCGTATTGCGGCGCGGGCGCTCGTACACGAGCCGAAGGCCGCCGGCGTTCGCCGAGGTCGCCCGGACCGTTTCGTCCAGATCGAGTTCCGTGCGGGCCGCCTGCGCGCGGGACGAAAACTGCCGCAATTTCCGGAACGCCGTTTGATACTGGCGCACATCGAGGATACTGTCCTCGCGAAAATCACGATAACGCCGTCCGGCAATGGCCTCGAGCGCGTGCCCGTGCCGCCCTTCCCCGCCGACGCGAATACCGCGTTCGTGATAACCGCCGTGCCCCTGCGTCGAAGCACCGCCCGTCCCGATCCAGTAGGTCCCTCCGTCGTGGCGGGACTTTTGCTCTTCGATCCGCTCTTCCAGACGTTTGAGCAATTCTTCCGCTTCCATGAGCTTTTCCCGGATTTCGGGGCGTTCGTCCCCATCCGTGACGCGGGGGCTCTCGCTCAGCCATTCCAAAAACTCCGGCGGGATTTCGGGCCGTTCCGCAATCTCGCGGAAGTATTCCAGAAAGACCTCGTCGAATTTGTCGAAGTCCGTTTCGGAGGTGAGCAGGACGCTGCGGCAGAGGTCATAAAACCCCGTAAGGCTCGCGTTCGCCAATCCGAGGTCCAGTGCGCCCGTGAGCGTCATCCACTGATGTACGGACGGCTTCAGGCCGCACAGCCGTATTAAATAGAAGAAAGATAAAAACATCGCAGACCCGCCCCGCGTCACTGCGGACCGGCATACCCTTTGAGGCTGTAGCCCTTCTCGCGGATTTCCGCAAGCACCTCGATGTCTTGGTTTTTCTTGAGCAGGACACCGAGAAAAGGAACGCCCGCTTCGAGTTTTTCCGCGGGAATGCCGGCAAGCGTCAGCGCCAGAAGCCAGTCGAGCAACTCGCTTGTGCCCGGCTTTTTCTGCATCTCTTTGACGGAGCGCAGCTCATAGAAGCACTCCATCGCGGCAGCAAGCAGGTGGTCCTCGATGTCCGGATAATGGACACGCACGATCTCGGCCATCTTGTCCCGGCTCGGAAATTCAATATAATGGAAGATACAGCGGCGCAGGAAAGCGTCCGGAAGCTCTTTCTCCGCGTTGGAGGTAATCACGACGATGGGGCGCGTTTCGGCGCGGACCGTTTCTTTCGTTTCCGGGATATAAAACTCCATGCGGTCCAATTCCCAAAGCAGATCGTTCGGAAATTCCAG
>JAITNA010000239.1 GCA_031290715.1 Eubacteriales Family XIII. Incertae Sedis bacterium
ATCTATGTTATGATAAACTCATTCGGGGTTGCCGCGGGCGAAATAGGAAATTTTTTTGCACACAATTTCTACAAATTTTCTTGATATGATCTCTTTGGTTAGGAGGGCGTTTCGTGAAAACACGGGAATTGCGGATCGGCGGGATGACATGCGTGAGCTGTCAGAACAAAATTGAGCGGAAGCTGCTGAATACGGCGGGTGTTGAGCGCGCGGCGGTAAGTTACAGCAAAGGCGCCGCCGTTGTGACCTATGATCCCGATATGATTTCCTACGCGGACATTACCGCGGTGATCCGGAAATTGGACTATACGGTGCCGGCCGGGGATGAGCACAGGCAAACGGACATCAATCGAATCATCGGTATTCTCATTATCATCGCCGCGCTGTATATTCTCATGCGGCAGCTCGGCGTACTGCAATTGTTCGGTTCTTTTCAGTTGGTCAAGGCGGGCATGGGCTACGGCATGCTGTTTGTCATTGGGCTGATTACATCGGTTCACTGCTTGGCCATGTGCGGCGGGCTCAATCTCTCGCAATGCATTCCCGGGGGCCAAAAGGCGAAATCCGGGAACCGGGCGCAAGCGCTGCGGCCGAGTTTTCTCTACAACCTCGGGCGCGTGCTTTCCTATACGGCGGTCGGCGGCGTCGTCGGCGCGGTCGGCTCCGCGATCACGTTCACCGGCGCAATGCGGGGCGCTGTCCAACTTGCCGCCGGCGTGTTCATGGTGATCATGGGCTTGAATATGATCGGCGTATTCCCGTGGCTGCGAAAGCTGACGCCGCGGCTGCCAAGGGTGTTTTCCGCGAAAATCGACGCCCAAAAGTCAAACAGCAAAAGTCCTTTGATCGTGGGGCTGCTCAATGGGCTGATGCCCTGCGGACCCCTGCAGGCCATGCAGCTTTACGCGCTGTCTACCGGAAGCCCGCTTTCGGGGGCGCTGTCCATGCTGTTGTTCAGCCTTGGCACCGTGCCGCTGATGTTCGGCCTTGGGGCGCTGAGTTCGGTACTGACGAAGAAATTCACGCGCAAGGTGATGACGGTCGGGGCTGTTTTGGTGGTGGTTCTCGGGCTTTCCATGTTTTCGAGCGGATGGAGTCTGTCCGGTTTTTCGCAGCCGGGATTGATTTCGGAAAACGCAAACGCCGCGCAGATCGCCGGGGATTCGGCAAACGGCGCACCGGCTTCCGGGAATCCGGCAAGCGCCGAAAGCGGTGTGCAGACGGTGAACAGCACGCTTGCTTCGGGGAAATATCCGCCCATCACGGTTCAGGTCGGCGTTCCCGTAAAGTGGATCATCGACGTGCCGCAAGGCAGTATCAACGGCTGCAACAACAAGATGATTATCCCGGAATACAGCATCGAACATTCCTTTGAGGTCGGCGAAAATATTATTGAATTCACACCGACGGAAACCGGAAAGTTTGCGTACAGCTGTTGGATGGGGATGATCCGAAGCACGATCACGGTAACCGAAACGGGTGCTGAATCATGAAAAGGAGTAAGAAATGGCATTATTATTGAGTCACTGGCATTGTATCGTGCCGGCGGCGGCGATTCTCATCGGGATGTATTTCATGAACCGGGGAAAGCCGCAGGAGAAAAAAGACAATCATGCGGACCGTGATGTTCGGGCAGAGCGGGAAATAGAGCGGGAAATAGGAGGATGAAAATGTTTCGTATTGAGCGGAAAGCGCAGCGCAAAAAATATTTGGGATATCGATGGGCCGCCGTATTATTGGTGTTGATTCTTTTGTTCACGCTGACCGCGTGCGGCGCGAAGAACGCAAAGGAGGAGCCGCCCGAAAATACGGGGAGCGCCGCCGAAGGTACGGCTGTGCCGCAGACGGCGCCGGAGGAGGAGCCCGAGGAACAAGCTGCGCCGGAAACGGCCCCCGTGCCGGAGGGCGACGATTTGGTCATTCCGATCAGCGGCTTGTCCGAAACCGCGGTGTTCTATCCGGTAGACGTTGACGGCGTGGCGCTTGAAGTATTGGCGGTCAAGGCTTCCGATGGGACGATCCGCACCGCTTTCAATACCTGTCAGGTTTGCTTTAGCTCGGGGCGGGGGTATTACAAACAGGATGGGGATGTATTGGTGTGCCAAAACTGCGGCAACCGTTTCAAAATGGATCAGGTCGAGGTCGTGTCCGGCGGCTGCAATCCGGTGCCGATCTTCGATGAAAACAAAGTCACAGACGATGAGAATATCACGATCCCTTTTAGCTATTTATATGAAGCAAGGGCTATCTTTGAAAACTGGAAAGCGTAAGGTGACTATTCAGGCATGAACGCCTATTTGCCGAATCTTGGCGTTTTCATGCAAAACCTGCTGCTCCAACGTACGTATAGTACGCCTACGCAGCAGAACTTGCCTGAAAACGCCGATCTTCAACAAATAATCGCCCATATCTGAATAGTTTCAAGATAGTAGTATAATAGTAATATATAAATGAGGTGATTTGGATTTGAGCAGTCAGGTATTGAGTATCAGAGGGATGACGTGCGCGGCGTGTTCGGGGCGCATTGAGAAGGTGGTGCGGCGGCTTCCCGGGATCAGTTTGGCAAATGTGAATTTGGCGAGCGAGAAGCTTTTTGTGGAGTATGACGAGAAAGAGCTCCCGCTTGAAAAGATCAAGGAAGCCGTTACGAAAATCGGCTATCAGGTGGTCGAGAAAAAAGTCGCGCGCGACGAGGACAGGGCGCGCAAGCAAAAGGAAATCCGCACGCTTTGGACCAAGTTCATTGTGTCGGCGGTGTTTTCCCTCCCGCTTCTTTATGTCGCGATGGTCCCGATGATCAATGCCGTGCAGCTGCCTTTTCCGGGCGGGATCGACCCGATGAAGTTCCCGATGTATTATGCCATCGTCGAACTGATTCTCGTGATTCCTGTCATCGGCGTGGGATACCGGTTTTATACGGTCGGATACAAGGCGCTGATTCACCGCAGCCCGAATATGGATTCCCTGATTGCGATCGGAACGTCGGCGGCGGTCGTTTACAGCGCGTATAATGTAGTACAGATTTGGAACGGAAATTTTGCGGCGGTTCAGGCTTTATACTTTGAAACCGCGGGCGTTATTATTACATTAATATTGCTCGGAAAATCTCTCGAAGCGGTGTCGAAAGGGAGGACGAGCGAGGCCATCAAGAAGCTGATGGGACTCGCGCCGAAGACCGCGATCGTCGTGCGGGGCGGCGCCGAAAAAGAGATTCCCATTGACGAGGTCGAGATCGGCGATATGCTTGTGGTCAAACCCGGCGCGAAAATTCCGGTCGACGGCACGATCATGGAGGGGCATACCGCGATTGACGAATCGATGCTGACGGGCGAGAGTATGCCGGTTGACAAGAAGGCCGGCGATATGGTCTACGCCGCGTCGCTGAATACGAA
>JAITNA010000241.1 GCA_031290715.1 Eubacteriales Family XIII. Incertae Sedis bacterium
GTCACGCGTTCCCCGTTCACATCCGCGATTCCGATCGGCCGGGGCAGCAGCAGATCCCCGCCCGGCGGATATATATTGACAAACCTGCCGGGCTCCGCTTCCGACGCAATATCCTCCGCGGCGACCGTCAGGCGGTATATCGGGGAAGGCCCGCCGCACAGCAGGTCGTTTTCGAGAATTTCATAATAATCTCTCATCGCGCGCCCCTCAGTTCGTCGCGCATACGGATCACAGCCGCCCGCGCCGCTTTCCCGACATGGCCCGCGCCTTTTCCTTCCTTTTTCCACGCCGCAATAATCCCGCGCGAGGAATTGACGATACAGCCGCGGCCGGTTTCGTCAAAAAATCCGGCGATATCGGACGCCGATGCCCCTTGCGCGCCATAGCCCGGCACGAGGAAAAAGGTATGCGGCATGAGCGTCCTCAGCCGTGCGCCGACCTCGGGATGTGTCGCGCCCACGACCGCGCCGACCTTGCTGTAGCCGCATTCCCCGATGAACGCCCTGCCCCACTCGGAAACAAGGCCGGCCACATGCTCGTAAAGCGGGACCGCGGCGCCTGACCCGCCGGTTTCCACGAACAAATCTTGGACATCCGCACTCCCCGCGTTGCTCGTCTTGACAAGCAGGAACACGCCTTTGTCGCGTTCTTTCAGCACGTTCAAAAACGGCTGCACACTGTCCGCCCCCAGATAGGGATTGAGCGTCACCGCGTCTTCGTTCCATATCTCGAATTTTCGGCCGAACAGCGGTACCGGCTCGATGTGCGCCGCGTAGGCTTCCGCCGTCGAAGCGATATCGCCCCGTTTCACATCCCCGATAATCATCAGCCCCCGCCCCATCGCATACTCGATCGTCATGATATAGGCGCGAATCCCGTCAAGCCCGAATCGTTCATACATCGCGATATTCGGCTTGACCGCCGCCGCGACGTCCGCCACCGCGTCAATGATCTCTCGATTGAATTTGAATAAGGCGAACGCCGCCGCCTCGGTCGTTTCCCCAAAGGATTTCGCCGCGTCCGACAGCCATTTTTCCGGAATCATTTCCACCGTCGGATCAAGCCCCACGACGACAGGGCACCCAAGCTCATCAATACGCCGTATCAATCTGTCAATCATCTTATTTCTCCCATCCCGGCGCCGTATAACAAACCCGCCCGCCGCAAACCGTCGCCGCCACCCGGCCATAGAC
Source organism: Eubacteriales Family XIII. Incertae Sedis bacterium (assembly GCA_031290715.1). Taxonomy (GTDB): domain Bacteria; phylum Bacillota; class Clostridia; order Peptostreptococcales; family Anaerovoracaceae; genus JAITNA01. Next base: position 1,194 of record JAITNA010000241.1, read on the forward strand.
ATTCATGCCGTGGAACGGCGTATTCCTTCCTCGCGAAACAAATGTACTTCTGTCTATTGTATACGCGGCGTCCAAATCGAGCAAGACAAAATCCTCCTCCTCGCGCGCGGGCAGCCCGATGATTTCCGCGGGCCTTTTGCTCATGAGCCGCGCCAGATCGCCCATCTCCATATACCCGCCGCGCACGAGGATCGTATAAGACACAGCAAAGCAGGTTTCCAGACCGATAATCCCGAAAGCCGCCTTCTCCATCGGCAATTCCTTGACCGCGGCTTCATGCGGCGCGTGGTCCGTCGCGATGCAATCGATCGTGCCGTCGCACAGCCCTTCGACGACGGCCATCCGATCCGCTTCCGTCCTGAGCGGCGGGTTCATCTTTGCCATCGCGCCCTGCCGCTCCGCCTCAAAATCTGTCAGCGCGAAGTAATGCGGAGCCGTTTCACAGGTAATCCCCGCGCCCTCCCGCTTCGCCGCCCGAATCAGCGCCACGCTGCCCGCCGCGCTCACATGCTGAATATGAAACCGCGCCCCCGTGCGCTTTGAAAGCGCGATGTCGCGCCGCACGATACTTTCCTCCGCTTCCGAAGGAATGCCGGCAAGCCCCAATTTGCGGGATACCGCGCCCTCGTTCATCGAAGCGCCCGCGGGCACCAAGGACTTGTCCTCCGCGTGATCCATGATCGGCAAATCGAGTCTTGCCGCTTCCGCGCAAACCCGCTCCATGAGCGCATCGTCGAGCAGGGATTTCCCGTCCTCCGTGATCCCGCAAACCCCATGCCCCGTCAATTCCCGGCAACGCGTTTCCGCTGCGTCAAGCCGGCTGAAATCCACAAGGCGGCCGCCAAGCTGCCCCGCCGTCATCGCCGCCGCCGCAAACACATTGATCCGCGCGGACGCCGCATCCCGCCCCCGCCCGTCAACCAACAGCAAGGTTTCAACGCTGTCGATGGCGGGCGCCGTATTGGGCATCATACAAACCGTCGTGAAGCCCCCGGCCGCCGCCGCCCGGCCGCCGCTAAAAATATCCTCTTTCTCGGGGAAACCGGGATCCCGGAAATGCACATGCAAATCGACGAAGCCGGGCACCCGGGCAAGCCGTTCGACAGAGGACGCGCCGCCGTTCATACGCGCACGATCTCATCGCAGTATTCGCAGCGGTATTCCTCCGTCGAAGGATCAACAAGGCGAAAGATGTGCGCAATCGACGGCTCCGTCGACGTCACGCAGCGCGGATTCTTGCACTTAATGACATCGACGACCTTCTCCGGCAACTCGAGCTTGACTTTCCGGGTCAGCCGGCCGCCCTCGATGATGTTGACCGTCGCGCCGCAGTCGAGAAGCCCCAGGGCTGTCATATCCACATCGATCAGATTCTCGATCTTGATGATATCCTTGCGCCCGTGCTTGCTGCTCTGCGCGTTCATGATGAGCGCCACCGTATCCCGGCCCGTGTCGACGTCGAGATACTGGAGTACCTTCATGCCGAAACCCGCCCGAATATGATCGATCACGATACCGTTTTCAATCGAATTCACTTCCATGGTTCTTCCTCCAATCCCAGCAGCGCCAGAATGAGCGCCATCCGCACATACATGCCGTTTTTCGCCTGTTTGAAGTATACCGCCCGAGGATCGGCATCCACCTCGGCCGCGATTTCGTTGACCCGCGGCAAGGGGTGCATTACGATCATATCCCGCCCCGCCCCGCGCATCTTCTCCGCGTCCAAAATATAGCTGTCTTTCAGGCGAATATAGTCCTCTTCGTTGAAAAACCGCTCACGCTGCACACGCGTCATATACAGGACGTCGAGCGCGCCGATGGCCGCGCCCATATTCCGCGTTTCCGTGTACCCGCACCCGCGCCCCCTTTCGATATCGCGAATCACATAGCTCGGCACGGTCAGTTCCTCAGGTGAAATCAGAAAAAACTCGATCCCCTCGTACACGCTCATCGCCTTGACCAACGAATGCACCGTGCGCCCGAATTTGAGGTCGCCGCACAGCCCGATCTTCAAATGGTCCAGCCGCCCTTTTTCGCGGCGAATCGTCAGCAGGTCCGTCAGCGTTTGCGTCGGGTGGTGATGCCCGCCGTCGCCCGCGTTGACGACCGGCACATCCGAATTTTGCGCCGCCACACGGCAGGATCCCTCTTTCGGATGCCGGATCACAGTGATGTCCGAATAACATCCCACAGTCCGCACGGTGTCGGCGATGCTTTCCCCTTTCACTGCCGAGCTGCTGGCCGCTTCGGAAAACCCGACTACCTGTCCTCCGAGCCGGAGCATAGCCGTTTCAAAGCTAAGCCGCGTCCGCGTACTCGGTTCAAAGAACAGCGACGCCAAAATCTTGGAAGCCGCCGCCGCGGAAACCCGTCCGGGCTCCTCCGTGATCCGATCCGCCAAATCAAAAAGCATTGTCCGTTCTTCTGCCGTGAAATCGCCCGGTTCCAGCAAACTGCGCCCTTTCAAGCTGCCCATGGCTCTTCCCCCTTCCTGTTTTGCGCAAAAAAATTCCCCCTTTCGGGAGAATACGGATTCATCATGGATTCAAAAGAAAAAAGAAAGCCACGCAATGCTGTCCTGTGACCCCGCCTTCTGCGTTTCACCGCGCGTCCTCCTCCTTGCTCACTCACAAAATAATTCAAAATTTTTTCTATCATACCACGCGAATCAATCCCGGTCAACCTCAAAAAATCCCAAATCGTCCGAATAACCCGCCCCCGCCATCATATCGTATTCGATGATCCTGTAGTCAGAGAACGCCTGTGTTTCCTCCGGCGGCGCTTCCTCCCAGTACGGCGCGGTCAAGATCGGCACCTCCGCTTTCAGCTCGTCCAAAAGATAGTCGAACGCCGGCTTTTTCGCGCCAAGGCTGTCGAGCGTCAGCGTAGAGATGTAGTTGGGCGATACCGATCCCAAATCACTGCTCCTTTGATCAAAGTTCGTGTAGATGAAAAACGGCGTTTCATACCCGAGCGCCGGGTCGACAAAAAACACATTATCGTAAATCCCGGGCAGATGATCGCCCCAGAATACGACCATCGTTTTCTTCTCCCGCCCGGCGGCCCAGTCGATGAACGCCCCGAGCGCTTCGTCGGAGCTGTGGACTAATTCCATATAGTCATTGATTTTCAGCCGCGTGTCATACGTCACATTGTCCATCGCCGTTGATCGGAAGGAATGATCCCGGTATTGGCTGCCGTACGCGGGGTGGTTTTGCATGGTAATCAGCGTGATGAACTTGGAACCCGCGCCCGCCGCATCCTCTGTGCCCGCCGCACCCTCTGAGTCAACGATGCCATCAACGCCATCGGCGTCCACTCCCTCCGGGGCATCCGTCGCCGCCCCGGCATCCCCGGTGTCCCCGGTGTCAAAATCCGCCGCGTCCGAAGCGCCCGCCCGCCACGAATCAAAAGGGTTCTGTGAACTGCCGCCGTCCGCGCCGGAACCGCCGTCCGCGTCCTCCGCGGCTTCGATCGGCCGCACACCGTTTAAGTAGTCCATGACCTCCTCGTAAGCGGATTGATCCGAGATATAAAGGCTGCCGCGATCATGGCGGAAATGATGAAAATCAAGGCTGCCGCAAAACGCGTCGAAGCCCAAAATCGGATAGACCGCGTTGCGCCGGTACATCGTTTCCCCGAAAGGATGCAGACCCAGCGTTTCGCTGCCATAATCGCCGAGTACGCGCGCGATCGACGGGAAGCTGTCCATCACAGGCAGCATGCTTTGGAACGGATAGGCGTATCCCAGAAAATAGGTGGAGAAACCCGTCAGTGCCTCAAACTCGATGTTGGCCGTCCCGCCGCCATAGCGGGGCGAGTAGATAGAACCCGATGCCGCCATATCCGCAATGCGGTGCAGATTGGGCGTCAGTTCATCGGAAATCCCGGTATAGGGATAGATATCTTTGAAGCGATCGGGATCGGAAAACGATTCGTTCATAATAAAAACAATGTCGATGTCCTCGTTTTCGAGATCGGCCCTGTCCGCGTTGGCCGCTTTCGCCTGTTCCTGATAACGGCTGACAATCTCGGCGACCTTTTCCCGCGAATAACCCTCCGGCTTCGTCATGGTAGCCTCTTTGAGATTGCTCACAAAGGAAACGACAAAACCGTTGCTGTTGTAATTTCGGATCTGGTTCCACGCGATGTATTGATATCCGATTTGGGGCAAATTCCCCAAATTCGCGCTGCGGATCGGGAA
>JAITNA010000246.1 GCA_031290715.1 Eubacteriales Family XIII. Incertae Sedis bacterium
ATTGGGTATTGACATAAAATAGGAATAATGGTAATATATTGCTTGCGCGGGGAATAAGCCTTGACAAGGGGGCCTGTGTGACGGATAATGGTTGAGAACGTATGTTTGATATTGACGACGGAATGGACGATGGAGGATGGAATTGACGGGATGGAATTGACGGCAGAATTGACGATGGAATGGACGGGAGGAAATAATGGCTGAGATTAATAAGGAAGAAAAAGAAAAAGCGTTAGCGGCGGCGCTCACGCAGATTCACAAAACATTCGGGCAGGGCGCGGTGATGAGGCTCGGCGACACCGCCATCGTGAACATACAGGCGATTTCCACGGGCTCGGTCAGCCTTGACGTCGCGACAGGCATCGGCGGCGTGCCCCGCGGACGGATCGTGGAAATCTACGGCCCGGAGTCGTCGGGCAAAACGACGCTGACGCTGCATATCATCGCGGAAGCGCAAAAGGCCGGCGGCCGGGCGGCTTTCATCGACGCGGAGCACGCGCTCGATCCCAACTATGCCAAAAAGCTCGGCGTCGATACGGACGAGCTGCTCGTTTCTCAGCCGGACACGGGCGAGCAAGCGCTCGAGATTTGCGAAATGCTTGTACGCAGCGGCGCCATCGACGTGATCGTGGTGGACTCCGTCGCGGCGCTCGTGCCGAGAGCGGAGATTCAGGGCGAGATGGGGGATTCCCATATGGGCCTTCACGCAAGGCTCATGTCGCAGGCGCTCCGAAAACTCGCGGGTGCGATCAACAAATCCAATACCTGCGCGATCTTTATCAATCAGCTTCGCGAAAAGGTCGGTGTTGTTTACGGCAACCCGGAAGTGACGACGGGCGGCAGGGCACTCAAATTTTACGCTTCCATGCGTATCGATGTGCGCAAGATCGAAACCATCAAGTCCGGCGAGCAAATGCTCGGCAACAGGACCAGAGCCAAAATCGTCAAAAACAAAGTGGCGCCGCCGTTCAAGCAAGCTGAGTTTGACATCATGTACGGCGAGGGGATCAGCAAGATCGGCGATTTGCTCGACTGCGCCGCCGCGGGCGGCATCATCGACAAGGCCGGATCCTGGTACAGCTACGACGGCGACCGTATCGGCCAAGGCCGGGAAAACGCCAAAGCTTTCCTGAAAGAACACGCGGACATCGCCGCGAAAATAGAAAAGCTCGTGATCGACAAGGTTCGGGCGGATCGGGAAGCGGCCGAAGCGCCGGCGCCCGTGACGGAGCCGCCCCTTGATATTTTGCGTATTGATGAAGACGGCGTCGTCATCGAGGAGTGAATGTGAATTTCAGAAACTACATCGTGACAGAGCCGGCTTCGCTGTTCAAGGATGCCGCGCGGTATTACAGCAAAGGGCGCTGGAAAATGCTCATTGCGGCGAGCCTGATCTATTATCTCTGCGTGAGCGCAGCCGTTATCGTTATCGACGCCATCACGGGGACCTATGACAATCTTCAGGCGACAATGGAAGCGCTGTACGCCTTGCCGCAGCCGGTCGCGCCGGAGCAGTTCTTAGCGTGGTATCAGGAATACGCCGGCAGCATGAGCAGCCGCAGCAATGTCAGCTTCCTCTATACGATTCTCGTTACGGGTCCGTTTTCTTTCGGGCTGACGTCGGTGTTTCTGCGTGTGCTGCGCTTTCAGCCGGCACAGGCCGACATGGTCTTTTCGGGCTTTTCCGCATTTTTGCGCGCCTTTTTGCTCTATCTTGTACAGACCATTTTCATCGCCCTGTGGTCGATATTGCTGCTCGTTCCGGGCATCATCGCCTATTACCGATACAGTCTTGCTTGGTATTTGATAGCCGACCATCCGCAGATGGGGGCCTTGGAAGCCATCACGCTCAGCAAGGAACTCATGCGCGGCAACAAGCTCAAGCGTTTCACGATCGACTTGTCCTTCCTCGGTTGGTTTGTCCTCGCGGGTTTGTTCGCCGGCTTCTTCGGCGCGCTGCTGACCGCGGGTTTCCTCGCGGCGGACTCCCCGCACAGCGTCGGGATTCAGGCGCTGACGATCGGCATTTTGGCGGTGATTGCTTCCGCGCCGATCATCAGCTATCACGGCGTCGCCGTCGCGGAGTTTTACCGCAGGATCTACGAGCCGTACCGCGCCGGGCTCCCGCCCTATTCCTCGCTCCCGCCCGGGTCGCGGTAGTCCTCGTCCTCGCCGTAGGTATCCCCGTCGCCGTAATCGTCCTCGATGATGGACGAAAGCGAAACGATGTATTCGTCGAGCGGATAGTCGAGCGCATCCGAAAAATCGTAGTGATAATCGTCCTCGATGAAGTTTTGCAAACGGTAGTTTGTCAGCGCTTCCATCACGGTCATTTCGGATTCCGTGCCCTCCGAGATATCGGTGCAGCGTACGCGGCCGTCAAAGAGATACCATGCGCGAAACTTGAAAAGTTCATCCGCATACAGGCGCGCGGACTCCTCATCTTCGTTTTGCGCGAGCGTACTCAATGTGGCGCTGATGGCCGAGAGCAGGGTATACAGATCGACTTCGTCGTCGGGGACGAATTTGAGCATATCTTCAAAATAGCCCTCTGTCAGCTCCGTCAGGATGTCCGCTTCTATTCCCGCCGCGAGGGCGCTCAGGGCCTCAACGGAAATATCCTCGCCGCATTCCGCAAGCTCGGCATACTGCTCAAAGTAGACGAGCTCCGAGGGTGTTTCAAGCTCCAGCAATTCCAACAAGTCGTCATAATTCATCGCGCACCTCCGTCATACCTCCCATAGTTACCTCCCATATTCCTCCAGATCAAAATTTTTAAATGTGACGCGGGACCCGGTCCCCGCAAAGATACGGTTGATCATATTCACAAAGTTTTCCGAAAGGTCGCTTGCGTAGAAAATATTTTCGCCGCCGGACTCCGCAAACAGACCATGGCGGGACAAGGCGTCCCGAATGCTCAGCAGCATTTCCTCCGAGGGGTCGATGATCCGCAGGCCGCCGTAGAGCTTTGTGATGTTGCGGCGAATCAGCGGGTAGTGTGTGCAGCCCAGCACGAGCACGTCAATCCCGTTATAGGAAATGAATTGATCCAAATAATAGCGGATCGTCAAATCCATGATGTCGTTTTGCAGGATGCCCTCCTCGATAAGGGGGACAAAGGCCGGGCAAGCTGTCTGGTAGATGTCGAGATCCGCGCGGTAACTTCGGATTTTGTCCAAGTAGGCGCCGCTGTGAATCGTGGCTTTCGTGCCGATAATGCCGATCCGGTCGTCCGCGGTACAGGTCTTTGCGACCGTGTGGGAAGCCGGGCTGATGATGCCGAGGATCGGGATGTCCGGGTGCCTTTCCCGCAGGTCGTTCAAGGCGACGGAGCTGACCGTGTTGCAAGCGATCGCGATCATCTTGACGTCGCTTTCCACGAGGAAATCGGCCACCTCATAGGAGAAGCGCCGAATCGTCGAAGCCGATTTCGAGCCGTAGGGCGTGCGCGCGGTATCGCCGAAGTAGATGATCCGTTCCTCCGGCAGCGCCTTCGTCAAATAGGGGATACACGTCAAACCGCCGAGCCCCGAATCGAAAAAGCCAATTGGCCGATTGTCCATTCCTTACTATTACCTCGCTATACCTTACTTTTGTGATATACTTAAGTACAATTGTTTGAATAATATCATGAAACAATAATCTTGTCATTAGTGAGGAGGCTTGATGTGGCGAAACATCGCGCGGAGATTGAAAACAAGTACAAATGGGCGATCGAGGATATGTATCCGAAAGAGGAGCAGTGGGAAGCGGACTGCCAAAAGGCGCTCGGTTTGGCCGAGGGCTTCGCGTCCTTCGCGGGCAAGCTCTCAAAGGACGGGGCGTCGCTGTTTGCCGCGCTGAAAGCACGGGACGAGCTCTGGCGGCTGACGGAACACATCTATGTCTACGCCCGTATGCGGCGCGATGAAAATAATACGGACGCGCGGTATCAGGCAATGGCGGACCGGGCTCAGACCCTGATGGCGAAGGCCGCCGCGGGGACGGCTTTCTTCATCCCGGAGATCACGCAGCTCGGGGAAAAGAAGGTAGAAACGCTCCGCGCCGAAGAGCCGGGCATAGAAGCGTATGATTTCGTTCTGCGCACGATCTTCCGCGAAAAACCGCATGTCCTGCCGCCGGGCGAAGAAGCGCTTCTGGCGCGGCTCGGCGAAGTACTCGGCGCGACGGGCGACATCTTTACGATGATCAACGACGCCGATATGAAGTTTGGGGAAACCCTCGGCGAGGATGGGCAGCCGACCGAACTCACGCACGGAAATTACATCAAGTTCATGGAATCGAAAAACAGGGAGGTTCGGAAAACGGCGTATGAAACGCTCTACGCGGCTTTCAGCCGGCAGCGGAACACGCTCGCGGCGACGTACAGCTACAATACAAAAACAGACGTTATCGCGTCAAAAATCCGTGCCTACCCTTCGTCGCTCGCGGCTGCTCTTGCGGGCGATAATGTGCGGGAGGACGTCTATACGAACCTGATCGGGCGCGTGGGGGACAGCCTGCCTGTTTTGCACCGCTACTTGGAGGTGCGGCGGCGCCTGCTCGAAGTCCCGAAACTCGAAATGTACGACATCTATGTTCCGCTCGTAGCCCGCGGCGAGCAGGAAGTTTCGTTCGCGGACGCCGCGGCCATGATGCATACGGCCTTGGCGCCGCTCGGCACGGAATACACGCAGCAGGCGAACTCGGCTTTCACGGACGGATGGATCGATGTCTACGAGAACGAGGGCAAGAGCAGCGGGGCGTATTCGTTCGGCAGCTACGACAGCAAACCCTATATTCTCATGAATTACGCGGGCAAACTCAAGGATGTGTTCACGCTCGTTCATGAAATGGGGCATTCGATGCATTCGTTCTACACCAGGCGAAGGCAGCCGTTCACCTACGGCAGCCACTCGATCTTCACGGCCGAGGTCGCGTCTACCGTGAACGAAAATCTGCTTGTGCGATATTTGCTCGACCACAGCGCGGATGAAAAGGAGCGGGCTTATTTTCTGAATTTCTACATCGAGGAGTTCCGCACGACGCTCTTCCGGCAGACGATGTTTGCGGAGTTTGAAAAAATGACGCACGAAGCGGTCGAAAACGGCGAGGCGCTGACCTGCGAGCTGCTTTCGGAGCGCTACGGCGGCCTGAACGAAAAATATTTCGGCCCGGCCGTCCATACGGATGAACTCATTCGCATGGAGTGGTCGCGCATTCCGCACTTCTACCGCGCTTTTTATGTGTACAAATACGCGACGGGATTTTCGGCGGCGGCGGCCATCGCGAACCGTATCCTTACGGGGGGGCAAAGCGCCGTGGAGGACTATATCCGCTTTCTGGAGTCGGGGGATTCGGATGACCCGATCGAGCTCCTGAAAATCGCCGGGGTGGATATGAGCAAGCCCGAGCCCGTCGAAGCGGCGATGCGGACCTTTGAGAAACTCGTCTCCGAGTTTGACGATATTACGAAATAACGAAGAAATAACAAAATGAAAAAAATCGGTATTATCAAAAATGAGCAGGAAAACAGCGGGCGTATCGCGGCGCTGCTTGCCCGCAAGTTGGAAGCGGCGGGCTATGAAGCCCTCGCGGATCAGGCGCAGGGGGCCGAGCTTGTCGTCTGCGTCGGCGGCGACGGCTCTTTTCTGCAAGCGCTCGAAAGCTTTGGTTTCCCGGACATCCCCTTTGTCGGGATCAACACGGGGCATCTCGGTTTTTTTCAGGAGCTCGGCGAGGACGACATCGACAGCTTCATCGAGCAATATCGCGGCGGCGCGTATGTGCGCCAGACGTATCGCACGGTCAGCGGGACGATCGATTATCGCGGCGGGCGCTTAGAGCGGCGGGGGCTCAATGAGTTTGTCGTGCGCGGCTCGGGCTCGCGCCTTGCCCATTTTGACATCTATATCGGAGAGAATTTCATCGAAAAATTCAGCGGGGACGGCGTCGTCGTTTCTACGCCCGCCGGCAGTACCGCGTATAACTACGCGCTGGGGGGCAGTATCGTGGACCCGCGGCTCTCCCTGCTGCAGCTGACGCCCATCGCCGCCGTCAACAATTCGGCATACCGCTCATTCACAAGCGGCATCCTCCTGCCCGCGGACCTGACGATCGGAATCTATCCGGAGGGCGCTTCGGCGCGCGAGATCCTCGCGGCGGTCGACGGCAACGAGATCAGGCTTGAAGATGTGCGCGGTATTCGTATCGGGCTCGGCGAGGGCGTCGTCACGCTGCTCCGCTTCAAAGACTATCATTTTTGGAATACCGTCAAACAGAAGCTGCTGCAGCCGTGAACGGGGAGGACGCCAAAAACACGGCGGGACGCGGCGATCCGGCCGGGCTCACCGTCCGCGCGGAAGCGGAGGACGAGGGCCTGACGCTCCGCGCCATTCTCCGGCGAAGCCGCGGGGTTTCTGCGCGGCTTATGCGCAAGGCCGTCTACGGCACGGGCGAGCTCTGCCGCAACGGCGAGCCCGCGCGCTTTGCGGACAAGGCGCGGGCGGGCGATGTGATCCGCCTTGATTTCCCCGCGGAAATCAGCGCGTTTGAACCGCAGGACATCCCCGTGGACGTTTTGTACGAGGACGATGAGATTCTCCTTGTCAACAAGCAGCCGGGGATCGTGGTGCACCCCACAAAGGGGCATTCGGACGGAACGCTCGCGAACGGGATCATGCGGCATATGATAGCGCGGGGCGAACGTTACAAGATCCGCTTCATCAGCCGGCTCGACAGGGATACGTCCGGGCTCCTTTTGGTCGGGAAACACGCGCACGCGCAGACGGACTTTGCACGGCAGAGCGCCGCCGGCGAGGTCTATAAGGGCTATACGGCGATCGCGGCCGGCGCGCTGACGGGGAGCGGGCGCATTGACCTCCCGATCGCGCTCGAAAGCGAGGGCGCCGTGCGCCGCACGGTCAGGGAGGGCGGCTATCCGTCGATCACGGAATATACGGGCGAGCGCGTTTTTGAAATCGGCGGCGATACTTACACGCTGCTTTCGCTGCGGCTGCTCACGGGACGCACACACCAAATCCGCGTCCATCTCGCCCACATCGGACACCCCGTCCTCGGGGACGCCCTGTACGGCGGCGCGCCGGAAAGGGGCGCGGAGTTGATCGCAAGGCAGGCCCTCCACGCGTCCGTCCTGAAATTCAGCCACCCGAAAGACGGCAGAGCGCTCACGTTCAAAGCCCCGCTCCCGGAGGATATGGGGCGGCTATTGGGGTAGGTACAGAGGGTGTTTTTTCGTGGGGAAATCTTTTTTTCGGAAATTTGTTGCGAAAGTTGCAATCTGTGTTTGCAACTGTGAATATTGTGAGGTATAATGCTTATGAGGGAAAACAAATCTGACTCTTATTGCCAATCGTTATCGCCATACCCGATTCAGTGCGTATGAATCGTTACCATAGCAGCTCCTTCTTGCAAGTCTTGGTTCACATTTATGACGACCGGATGAGCAAGTCAACCCGGCCCCGAGGAATCCCCCATCCTCGGGGCATTTTTTCCGTTGTGTTTCAGGGGTTTCGATTGTATAATGGATGGATGGAATTGTGCTAAGGAAAAACAAGGAGAAGCTTACAATGGCAAAGATTTATTATCAAAGCGACACGGATATTTCATACTTGGACGGCAAGACCGTTGCGATCATCGGGTACGGCAGCCAAGGGCACGCGCATGCCCTCAATCTGAAAGAGAGCGGTGTGAACGTCGTGGTCGGCCTTTATGAAGGCAGCAAGTCGTGGAAACAGGCCGAGGCATCCGGGCTCAAGGTGCTGACGGCCTTTGACGCGGCCAAGGCGGCGGACCTCATTATGATCTTGGTCCCCGACGAGCGGCAGGCGGATATCTACAAGGAAAGCGTCGAGCCCAATCTCGGCGAGGGGAAGGTGCTGGCGTTTGCGCATGGTTTCAATATTCATTTCCAACAGATCGTGCCGCCGGCCGACGTCGACGTCATTATGATCGCGCCGAAAGGCCCCGGACACACGGTCCGCAGCGAATACCTCGAGGGCAAGGGCGTTCCCAGTCTGATCGCTGTGTATCAGAACGCGTCGGGCAAGGCGTACGAAATCGGCCTTGCCTATGCCGCGGGCATCGGCGGCGCGCGGGCGGGGGTTCTTGAAACGACGTTCCGCGAGGAAACGGAAACGGATCTTTTCGGGGAGCAGGCCGTTCTTTGCGGCGGCGTAACGGCGCTCATGCAGGCCGGATTTGAAACGCTCGTCGAGGCGGGATATGAGCCGGAAAGCGCGTATTTTGAATGCATCCATGAAATGAAGCTCATCGTCGACCTCATCTACCAGGGCGGCTTCGCGAAGATGCGGGATTCCATCTCCAACACAGCGGAATACGGGGATTATGAAACGGGCAAACGGATCATCACGGATGAAACGAAGGCGGCGATGAAACAGGTGCTCGCGGAGATTCAGGATGGTACGTTTGCGAACAAGTGGATTTCGGAGAACAAGGTCGGGCGGCCCCATTTCCTTGCGACGCGGCGGATCAAGGCCGATCACGAGCTCGAGCGGGTCGGGAAAGAGCTGCGCAAGATGTACAGTTGGGGGAAAGAGTAGCGGCGCGGGAAAGAATACAAAATTTATGATATTGACAGGTGCGCAAATCATTATGGAGTGTCTGCTTGAACAGCGGGTTGACACGATTTTCGGGTATCCGGGCGGGCAGATTATGCCGCTGTACGACGCGCTCTACGACTATGTGAAAGACGGCCGCGTCCGGCATATCCTGACGGCTCACGAACAGGGGGCGACCCACGCCGCCGACGGCTACGC
>JAITNA010000075.1 GCA_031290715.1 Eubacteriales Family XIII. Incertae Sedis bacterium
TCACCTCACTTTATTGGTTCTTCAATCGCCGGGCGGTCAAAGAACGGGTTCTTGCCCGAAACCGACAGGCCGATGCCGAAACAGACCTTTACTTTCTCCGAGAAATACTTCAATTTCAAAGCGCCTTTGCCCGCCGTGAAGAGAACCCTGTTGTCTATGCGGTGATCCATCGCTGTTGCGGCGGCGGAACCCACGGCGATCCCGAGGTCGTCTACCGCCATCGCGCAGCATATTCCGTTCTTCGCGGCTTCCGCGCAGGTATCTACCCCGCAGAATGCGCAGTCAAGCCCCCGCGGGATATCCTTGACGCCGATCAGCGCCACGCAGTGGCAGCCGTCCACATTCTCCGCGTCGCGCTGAAAAAACCCCAGCCCGCTGTCCGCTCCGATTTCCCGCATGGCCGCCGTCAGGGCATCCTTCTCGGCGCCGTCGATGATCAAGGTTTCAATGTTATCGATACCGCAGGCTTTCGGAGCGGTACGCGCCGCCGCCAACATTAGTTCCGCGGTACGCAGCGCCGCGTTCTTTTCAGATTCATTGCTCTTGTAGATCATAATGCACCTCTCCGCTCTTGCGTCAAATACCGGAAACGCAAAGGCCAATTCCTCTGCGCTCTCCCCGCTCGCGACGCCATACGACCATTATATTACTGTCGCAACCAAATGTCGTTATTTCGCGACAACTATTTTTGCGCTCTGCCGCATCGAAAGCACTGCCATAGCGAAAGCAATTGAAATCGGGGCAAAAGCGGTATATGCTTAGACGCGGGCCGGAGATCAGGATAGGAATCCGGTTTGAGCAGTCATCCTTAGGAGAGGGTTTTCGTTATGACGCAGCAATCTGAACAAGTTTATCGGTATGAAGCATTCATCAGCTACCGGCATACGGAGCCGGACATGGCCGTCGCCATGGCGCTTCATCAGGCGCTGGAGCAGTTTTCTGTCCCGCCGACGATCAAAAAAGCACTGGGTATCAAGAAGATGGGGAAGGTGTTCCGCGATCAGGAAGAGCTTCCTACTTCCTCCGATTTGGGAAAAAATATCGAAAACGCGCTCAGCGAAAGCAAGTGGCTGATTGTGATCGCGTCGCGCAGATTATTGGAATCAAGGTGGTGCATGCGCGAGGTGGATTATTTCATCGAGCTTGGCAGACGCGACCGTATCCTGCTTGTCTTGATCGAGGGGGAGCCGAATGACAGTTTCCCGCCGCAACTGCGCTTTGCGGATGTGGACGGGACGACCGTCGAAGTCGAGCCCTTGGCAGCCGACCTGCGCGCCGCGGATGTGAACGCCATGAAAAAGAAGCTGAAGCGGGAAAAACTCCGGCTGCTGGCACCCATGCTGAATCTGGGCTTTGACGATCTGTACAGGAGAGCGCACAAGCATTTCGTCCGAAAAGCGATCGCCGTATCCGTTGCAGCGGCTGTATTCCTTTCCGCGGCCGGTGGCGGCGTGGCCTATCAGGTGCAAAAAACGGAAGAGGCAAAAAAACTCGCGGCTTCGGAAAACATAGAGCGGCTGATATCCTCCGCCGAACGCTATCAAAGCCAGGAACAGCAAGCGGAAGCGGTCAGGGCCTCCCGCGAGGCACTGACGCTTGCGCGGAAATACGGTTTGGATGAAACGGGCGCGGCGACGGCGCTGTACAACGCTTTCGTGCTGTATCCCTACCAAAACGCATACGCAAAGCTCACGCACACGAACGAGGTGAACGCAATCACATTTTCTCCCGACGGCACGCTTCTCGCCGCGCTTTCGGGTGGGACTACCGTCACGGTTTGGGACACCCGGTACGCAAGCAAGCTGTATGAAATCAGCTTTCTGCAAAACTTCGATCCGGGCCGCATGACTTTTCCCAACATCAACGGCACGATATACGAGCTTGCGGAGTGGGGGTTCCGGCTTGTGTTCACGGAAAAAAACGAGTTGATCGTTTACCGGGAACTCGACTACGGCAGCAGCGCCGTGTCAAAATATGACGCGGAAGGGAATGCCGTTTTTACGACAGAGATCGACATGGCCGCGTATTACCCGCCATGTTTGTACAGCTTGGACTCGGCGGACGCGATTTTTCTCGCAGACGACGAGCACACTTGGATTTTTGATATCGACACCGGGGAAATTTTATCTGACTATGAATCACAGACTATTTTCTATTCAGCCTTGTCAAGCGATCAAAAAAGTCTCGCCATCCTATCCGGCGACGGTTCCGATTCTTGGAGCATTTTCGACTTGGGCCGATTCGGCGGCAAGGCGGACTTCGCTGATGCGAAAACGGACGGAACGCTTCCGGAGGAAGTCGTCAATGCGTTAACGGCATGGAACGGAACCTATGGAATCAAATATCTTTATGACAGTTTTTTCGTCGTCGCGGACAATCAAGACGGATTTTTCGTTTGGGATGCACAGTCGGACGGGCTGTACGCTGTGCCGGATATCGTCGGAAGCAAGTCTGACAAGACCTCCGTCCCGATCATTCTGCCCGCTGCGGAGAACGGAAGTTTCTGGGCGGGCTATAACGACACTTTTACAGACCTGTATACCTTCGACGGCGGCGAAGTAACGAAGATCGGGAATTACATTGACGTCGAGTCTGACGGAACCGCCGTTCACTACGGCTATGGGGAAAAAGACGCGGATATTTTGGTAAGCGATGTGGACGATGACGGCACGGCCTACCGGGTCGTCGCCGATTCAAATCATGAATATCAATATACAAGAATCGAAACCGCACCGCTGCATCGCTTTTGGAACAGTGACCTCGGATTTTTGTTCTACTCGCAAGATGAGGATGAAAAACTGCTTGTCAGTGTGCCGGAGGCCTATTATTGTTCCGGCACAGGACTTGTCGCGGAGGTTTTTGAAGCTTCCAAAAACGTTGTGACGCTGCTGAATGTGAAAACGTCCCCCAACGCTTTCGCCCTTACGGCTCCGACCAACCCGATCATCAGCAATATCAACCCCTATTTTGATATCGACAGGGGCTTGTCCGTCTATGCGGACTACGATTCGGGCGGAATCTATTTTGGAATTTCAAGAATCAACGACGGCAATTTCGCAGAGCCAGAGAAGGTCTACTTGCCGGACACAAAGGGTCATTCCGGTATCGAAGACAGCAATGTGATTCGAAAATGCGTATACGGGCCGGACTATGCCGTCGTCGTCAGGGAGTACGGGGATTATGACGCGGAAACCGGCATAGAAACGCTGTCCGCCTATGTCCTGAACTACGAAACCGCGGAGTTGAAAACGCTTATCGAGAAAACGCAAGAACCGATTTCGGTTTCTTCCGTCAATGAAAAAGGCATTATTATGCGCACCGGCGATTATGATACGGCCTTGTACGATCCGGATACCGGGAAAGTGATCGTACCGGAGATCGAAATTGACTGGGAAACAAAGAAAAACGAAGAAAACATCTTGCCCCATACCGTTCAAAACGGGCCGCTGCAGAAGAACATTGCGCTGCTCGTTTATATGAATCTTGACGACGAGTTTGCGGAAATCGCGCTTTTGGATTTTGACAAAGAGGAATGTATTTTCACGAATCAGCCTACAGAGGGAATGGATGGTTTTATTTGGGCGCAAGACGGAAGCAGGCTTTTTTCACTTGCCGGGCAGACCGCTATCACTGCTTTTGAGATAACGGACGGCGCCGTAAAAAAGCTCGGGAGCCTTGAAATCGACGGCGCGCCGATAGACATGAACGCCCACGCGGGCGACGTGTTGAGCGTCGTCACCGACAAGAACAGCGTCGAATTTTACGACATGCATTCGCTCGAAAAGCTTTGCTCTGTGAGCGGTATCACAGACGCGGTATGCGGCGTGACGTACAACGACAGCAACGGGATCGCGGCCGTTTCCACAAACTCGGCTTTCTGGATTTATGATCTGAAAAACGATCGGAAGATCACGGAAGAATTGAATTTTCCGCTGCGGGATCGTTCGATCATCACCGCGAAAGCCTTTGTCTCAAACAGCGGAAAGGAAATCATCTTTTCGCTTATCGATTTCCAGACGGACAAGGCGAATAACGGCGGCTCCACGTACAACCACGCGTTTGATTCGTTTCAGCTTCTGTCCGGCGATGCGCTGATGGAAGCCACCGAGGCTTACGAAATACCGAAGAACTAACGCTAAGGAGCCGTCACGAAAGCGGCGTTCCGAAAGAAAGCTTCTGTTATTATTATTCGTTATTCCTCCCCGTACCCGAACCACAAAAACGCGGCTTTGAACGAATTGAGCTGGTACATGACCGTCATCGCGAGGTAGATGAGCGCGCCCGGCTGGCCCGTGTACACCATGTAGCCGTTGAGCGCGATGTTGATGAAATTGGCGAGAATCCAACCGATCCACGATACTGCCTTCCCTTCCACCATAAGATATTGCGACACGACCTGAACGACAAATACAATAATATTGAGCGCCAGCACCCAGACCGGCGCGCCCTCCGGCAGGATCGTATTCGCGAAGAAATAAAGGACGACCGCGCCGCAGACCGCAAGGATAACGGAAACGAGAAGATTGAGCCGCGTGAATTTGGTGACCTTGAGCTCCTTGCCGAGCGTGAAAAATCCCTTCGCGTAGAGGATGGCGCAGTACACCCCGACAAAAACATTGCCGAGCAGGCCGAAATTGTAATAATTGTAACTGTCGAAGCAGGCGCCGATCACGCCGAGGCCGCTGCCGAGTTTGCCCTTTTGATTCGCAAAGGACAATACGATGGTCAGGCCGAGGAAACCCCCGATGAGGGATGTCAGCCAGATCAGCTGAAAGCTGCCGCTCCAGTCATGGATCGCGCCGACGACCACGAGGACATATCCCACAATCAGCCATATGATATCCCACTGTTTGCTTTTGAATAATTTGTAGCATGTTTGTTTCATGACGTTTGCTCCCTTATTTGACACGGCTGAGGATGTTCAGCGCCAATTCGATCGACGCAAGCTCCCCTTTCGCGACCTTGTCGTCCCCGTGGGCCAGCGCGTTGACGCCATCGGACAAATCCTCCTGATAGAGCACCACATTGTTCAGAATGGAAAGCGTTTCGATGCCGCGCAAAAGGCCCAGCGTAAAGAGAATGCCGGATTCCATATCCGCGCCGACGACGCCCTTCGACGACCAGTAGGCTTCCGTTTCCGCGTTGTCATCCATATAGAAACCGTCGTGGCTTCTGATCACGCCGTAGACGGCGCCGGGGGCCAATTGTTTCGCGGCCATGAGAAGCTCCGGCGACGGCACAGCCGGAAACGCGATGTCAACGTATTGCTTTGACAGCCCGTCGTCGCGCACCGCGCCGATCCCGATGATAAGCTCGCCGAGGTCGATGCCACTTTGCATCGCGCCCGCGCTGCCGACGCGAATAATCTTCCGGACGCCGATGTTGTAGAGTTCCTCCACGGCAATGCCCGCGGACGGCGCCCCCACCCCGCAGGAAAGCACGAGAATCCGCTCGCCCGCGTATGTCCCCGCGATGGATTTGAACTCCCGGTTGTAAGCGAGGTCCTGCGCGCCCGACAGATGGGGCTTGAATTTGTCGACGCGCGCCGGGTCGCCGACGACGACCGCCTTTGTCGCGGCGGCCTGTTCATCGAGTTGGATATGCGGTTGTTTTTCCATATCGTCTGTCCCTCCCGTCCCGGCGCATGGCCTGCCTCAAGCTAAATCAAAGCAAAACAAACTCCGGGCAAATATTATTGCAAATTCAAACAAACACAGTATACCGCACTCCGTCGATAATATCCATCAACTTTCCGCGGCGGGATAATATG
>JAITNA010000089.1 GCA_031290715.1 Eubacteriales Family XIII. Incertae Sedis bacterium
TGTCCTGTTTCCGCCATTGAGGATGCGCTGCGCGGGACGGTATACCGCAGAGATGAGATCATGGACAGCCTTGCGGCTGTCGGCGCGGACGCGATTCTCGGATCGCTCACAGGGATGGATCTCCTGTCTATTATTTTATGATAGTTCGTTGTGTTTCGCAATTGCCTATTTCTTCAGCGCGTCAATCGCGTCGAGATATTTCTTGAACGCTCCCTCTTTCCCGTTTGCCGTCGGGAAATAATACCGGACGCCCGCTTCGTACAGATTGTCCGGCAGATACTGCTGCTCCACCCATCCTCCGTATGCGTGCGGATAGAGATACCCGCCGAACCCGCGGTCTTTCGCCCCTTTGTAATGCGTGTCGGAAAGGTGCGGCGGCACCGGGTCCATCTTTTTCGACCGCAAATCCGCGGACGCGTTTTCATACGCCATATAGGCCGCGTTCGACTTCGGGCAGGATGCCAAAAACACCGTCGCCTGCGCCAGCGGGATACGCGCTTCCGGCATCCCGACCATCTGCGCCGCCTGTACGCAGGATACGACCACAGACACTGCCTGCGGATAGGCCATCCCGACGTCCTCCGACGCCATCACAAGCAAACGCCGCGCCGGCAGCATGATGTCCCCGCTGCCCTCGAGCAGCCGCGCCAGATAGTGGATCGCCGCGTCCGGGTCGCTGCCGCGCACAGACTTTTGCAGCGCCGAAAGCAGATTGTATTTGTCCTCTTCTTTGTCGTAAAACATCGTCTGCCGCTGCATCGCCTCGGAAACCTTCTCCTGCGTCAGCCGCTCGCCCGGCGCGAGATTGTCCGCGATGAACCCGAGCCGGTCAAGCCCAATGCGCGCATCGCCGCTAGACAGATCAGCCAGAATATAGAGCGCCTTTTCATCATAATCGATATGCCGCGCGCCAAGCCCTTTTTCTTCGTCCGTCATCGCGCGTTTCAGGATTGAGAGAACATCCTCGGAACGCAGGGGGCGAAACTCGTAGATGGAACCGACGCGGGAGAGAATCGCGTTGTTGATCGAGAAATACGGGTTCTCCGTCGTGCTTCCGATGAAGCGCAGCACCCCATCCTCCAACGCCTTCAGGAGCGAATCCTGCTGAAGCTTGTTCCAACGGTGAAACTCATCGATGTACACATAGGTCTGCCGCTTTTCAATACCGAAGAACTTGTGCCCCGCGTTCTCGATCAACTCTTTCAATTCTTTCACGCCCGTGGTCGACGCGTTGATCTCCGTAAAGCCCGCGTCCATCTCTCCCGCAATGATACGCGCCAATGTCGTCTTGCCCGTCCCGGACGGCCCGAAGAATACAGCGGACTCAAAGGTCTTGTTCTTGATCGCGTTCCAAAGCAGCGAGCCTTCATAGAAAAAATGCTCCTGCCCGACAAATTCCTCCAACGTCTGCGGACGCATCCGCGTAGAAAGCGGTATCATATCCCATTCCCTCCATTCTCATCCTCATCATCCTCGTCGTCCTCGTCGTCCTCGTCGTCGTCCATGGACGCTTCGGCCCGCCCGTCCGCACCCGTAGCCATATCCTCCGTATACAATTTCGGCAGCACAATGCGCCCCGGCTGCCCGGAAGCTGTGCCTTGGCCGGAAGCGCGCGCCGACGTACCGGCGCGGCCGCCTTTCCGGCCCGCCCATTCGCCGCCAAACTGTTCGGGCAGCACACGCGAAATCAGCCGGTCGAGCGCCGAGTAAATGATCATGCAGAAAATCGCAACCACCCCCGAGAGCGCCATGACAAGCCCCGGCAGCGAAATTGCCTTCGCCGGATCGGTTTCCGCGTTTCCTTCAAGTTCAATCAGGAACAGTTCCCGAAAAAAGAGCCAGTACGCGCCGGACAACAAAATCATAGAAACGATACTGAGAAGAATCACCCACAGCTCGCGAAGCATCCTCCTTTTGTCCTTTTTACCCTCCTCCATACGCGCGAAATCAAACAGCGGGCCGAACTTTGCCGTCAGCAACGCAAAAACAATGGCAAACGCGCCGAACCATACCCCAAATCCCGCAAGGCCGAGCTTGTTCGGAACGAGAAGCAGGCCAAGCAGCAGCGCCGCGGCATACAGAACAAGCCCCGCGGGGATTGAAACGCGCCGGCAAACAATGAACACAATCGCGCCGGAGATCAGCAAAAACGTACCGTCCGGCCCAATGCCCATCCCCGCAAAGAACGTACCGAAATACAGAAATATCTCGATCAGCGCCAAACAAATACCGCACAGCGCAAGACGATAACTATTCATATCAAATCAAACGGAGCAAAATAGCATATCATTCGTTCCACCTTAATTATTTCAATAAAGCGATTTGAAAGACTCGATAGTTTTGTTCAGATTGGGTTCTGCGAGGGGATTTGACTCACCGGAGCGTACTCTGGGTACGTGAGGAAGGCAAATCCCCTCGCAGGTTCCAAGCCGGGCAAAAATAGCGTGTCTTTCAAATCGCATCCTATTAAATACAGTCGCAGCACATATCCGCGCAGCAGTAGCATTGCAGCGCCTGACACATCATCCGCTCCGAATCGCCGTAGCCGCGGCCCATCGCACCGGTCTGATACCCCCGGGACTGCTGCGTCACAGAATTGAGCGTGTTGCGATATTCAAAATTGGACGGATCCATGCTGACCGCCGTCTGCAGCCCCTGCAAGCCCTCGTTGAACCACCCGCGCCGGATATTCATCACACCGAACAGATAGTACCATTCCGCGCCCCGCGTTCCCGTATGATTCAGACGATCCTCCGCGTCCTTCAAATCCCCGCGGTCGATGGACTTTCTGATTTCGCGGAATTCAGCCGCGCTGTCCCCGCCGTACGCGCCGCCGCCCGAATAGCCGCGCGAACTGCCCGGCCCATACGACCCGCCGCCGAACGGCCCCTTCGCTTTGGCCCCGCGCATGAGCGTATCATAAGCCTCGTTGATCTCGCGCATCTTTTCCTCGGCGAGGTCGCCGAGCGGATTGTCCTGATGCTTGTCCGGATGGTATTTCTTGACAAGCTCGCGATACGACGCCTTGATTTCTTCTTCCGTCGCGCCTTCTTTCAGCCCGAGTACTTCATAAGGATTTCTTGCCATAGTTTCTTTCTGCGTTTCAATAATTTAATCATATCCGGGATTCCCGGCGCAACACCCGCAATCTCTCCGCGCAACAGACCCCGAACAGCTTTTTTATCATT
>JAITNA010000155.1 GCA_031290715.1 Eubacteriales Family XIII. Incertae Sedis bacterium
GATATCAGCATCACGGCGAGCGACGACGGGATCAACGCGGCGGGCGGCAGCAGCGGCATTGACGACGATGATTTCGGCACGGGTACGGACGATGCGCTGATTCCCGGCGCCCGGCCGGACGGCGCGGAGTGGGGCAAGGACCAATCCGGGAGCGGAAACGCGCAGGGCGTACCGGACGACGCGGAAGGCGTGACGCCCGTGCCGGGCGGGCAAGGCCACGGCGGCGGCCGTCCGTCGGGCGGGCAGGGCGGCACAGGCACACCTCCTGTCATGCCGGACGGGCAGGGCACAGACGGCGCTCCTGTCATACCGGACGGGCAGGGCACAGACGGCGTACCGGTCATGCCGGGCGGGCCGGGTACGGATGGTACGTCGGACGGGCAAGGCCGGGCCGGCGCGGGCGGTTTCGGCGGCGCGGGCGGCGGCTTCGGAGAAATGGCGCAGACCGGCGTGTTCCTGCGCGTTACGGGCGGGACGATCGATGTCTACGGCGGCGGCGACGGGATTGACGCCAACGGCGACCTTTATATCGACGGCGGTGAAATCAAGATCAGCGGGCCGTCGGAAGCGATGGAGTGCGCGATCGACTTGGACGGTACGTTCACGATTACGGGCGGCAAACTGATTACCGCCGGCAACGCAATGGCGCCGGACGCCGTGTCGACGCAAAATACGCTCCGTTTCTCTTACACGGAGCAGCAAGCTTCGGGAAGTTTCATTGAGGTGAAAGACAAAAGCGGCGCGGCGCTGCTTGCGTATGAGAGCCGCATAGGGTTCAGCGTTTCGGCTTTCTCTTCGCCCGAGCTGAAAGAGGGCGAAACCTACGCGATCTATATTAATGAAGAAAAGTTGGCGGAGGTCACGATTGCGGCCGGAACCACGTCTGTCGCGCAGGACGGCGGAAGCTATGTGACGGGCAGCGGCGGCGGGCGCGGCGGCGCCGGATTTGGCGCGATCCCAAGCGGCGCGGGCAGTCCTTCGGCGGACGGGGACGCAGCTGCGCCGCCCGCGGGCGGGATGCCGTTTTCCGGGGAACCGCCCGCTTCCGGCGGCGCGGACACGGGAATCGGTACGGAAGGAGGAGAAGCAGATGCAGATGCGGCATGAATACAAGCATAGTATCAACCGGATGGATTACACGATTTTGGTTTCGCGGCTTCGCGGGGCGCTTTCGCGGGACATCCATGCCGGCGCGTCGGGCGCCTATCGTGTGCGCAGCCTGTACTTCGATACGCCGAATGACCGCGCTTTGCGGGACAAGGTATCCGGTACGGACAGGCGGGAGAAATTTCGTATACGGCGGTATCCGGGCAGCGCATCTCCGCGCATTGCTTTAGAAAAGAAGGTCAAAATACACGGGCTATGCTGCAAAACAGCCGCCTTTCTGACAGAGGCCGAATGCAATAATATTATTATCGGACATGATATCGAATGGATGGCTGCGGACGGACGGCCCTTGGTGGCGGAATTTTACAGCAAGATCCGGGGCGCGCTGCTGCGGCCGAAGGCCATCATCGAGTATTCGCGCGAGCCTTTTGTGTACGCGGCGGGGAATGTGCGCGTGACGTTCGACACGAACATCCGCACGGGATTGTTTTCGCGGGATTTGCTGAACGACGCGGCGCCGCTTGTGCCCGCGGGCGATGAGATCGTCTTGATGGAGGTCAAATATGACGCGTTCATCCCCTCGTTCATTGTGGATTTGCTGCAGGTCGACGGGCGGCGGGCGTCGGCGTGTTCCAAATACGCGATCGGGCGCATGTACGGGTAGCATAGATGTAAATGTAACGATTCAGCCCCGGGCGATTCGTCGTTCCCGGCTGAATGTAATATATAGATGGCGGCTGTAACTAATCATATGGACGGCGGTGTACAAAACCGCATGGGAAGGAGAACCAACAAATGAGCTTCAATGACATCTTCAAATCGAAATTTCTCGACAATATCGTCAGCGTGAGCGTTCCGGACACGATTCTCGCGCTCGTTCTGGCGTTCGTACTCGGCCTTTTGATTTTTTTCGTGTACAAAAAAACGTTTCGCGGCGTGATGTATCAATCGAGTTTCGGCGTAACGCTCATCGCGCTGTCGCTGATTTCAACGCTTGTGATTTTGGCGGTATCGAGCAATATCGTCCTTTCGCTGGGCATGGTGGGCGCGCTGTCCATCGTCCGGTTCCGCGCGGCCATCAAGGACCCGCTCGACCTCGCTTTTCTCTTCTGGTCGATTGCGGTCGGCATCGTCCTTGCCGCGGGGATGATCCCGCTCGCGGTGATTGCCAGTGTAATCATCAGCGCTGTGCTGCTTGTCTTTGTTTCCCGCCGCCCTGCGCATAACGAGCCCTATATTCTCGTTGTCGCTTGCGCGGACCGGAAAACAGAGGGCGCGGTGGAGGAAGCGCTTGCCGCCGCGGTCAAGAAAAGGCGGGTGAAGAGCAAGACTGTGACGCCGGAAATGATCGAACTTAACTACGAGGTCCGGCTTCTTTCCGATGATACGGATTTCCTCAATCAACTCGCGAATATGCCCGGCGTGAAGAATGCTGTTTTGGTCAGCTATAACGGGGATTATACAGGGTAGCCGCAATAGGAGAATGTAAAGTGTCAAATAAAAAAAACAAGCAAGGTTACGAGAAAAAGCCGAATGTCAGCAATAAGCAAAACAGCGGCAAAAAGCAAAATGTAAAGAAAGCGCAAGAGATTAAGAAAGCGCAAGAGATGAAAAGGGAACAGCGCAACAAAAAAATCTTTGGGGTTTCCGTCGCGGCTTGTGCCGCCGTAATACTCATCGTGTCACTTGTTGTTATACACGGAAATAATAAAGACAATTCGGACAGCAGTGCGTTCTCCTATAGCGAGGGTATTGACGAAAACGGTTTTTGGGAAGATATAAACGCGCTTGATTACGTTGAGATTTTCAATTATCAATCATTGTCGATTCCAAGTGATGCTTACCAAATTTCGGATGGCGATTTACAAAGCGCAATAGATACATTGCTGGCCAACTATGCTCCCGAAGAAAAACAGGTCATGGATCGGGCGGTGGCTGACGGCGATAAAGTAAACATCGATTATGTTGGCAGCGTGGACGGCGTTGAGTTTGAAGGCGGCTCGACCGGAGGCGAAGGAGCAGATGTTACTGCCGGGGATACAGACTATATTGACGATTTTCTCACGCAAATTATCGGGCATATGCCCGGTGAAACAATCAATGTTGAAGTG
The DNA here is from genome assembly GCA_031290715.1 of Eubacteriales Family XIII. Incertae Sedis bacterium. Classification (GTDB taxonomy): domain Bacteria; phylum Bacillota; class Clostridia; order Peptostreptococcales; family Anaerovoracaceae; genus JAITNA01. The sequence goes on from JAITNA010000155.1 coordinate 3,219, forward strand.
ACTTTCCCCGATGTATATGAGAGTAATCCCGACCTTGCGGGCAAGGACGCCGTATTTGTTACGACCATCAACTATATTGCAGAAACAGTTTTGACGGATGAATTTGTCGAGGAAAATCTATCCGGTGAATATGGCTGGAAAACCGTCCGGGAAATGGAGGACGGCGAGCGGGAGGAACTTAAAAAAGCAGCCATCGAAAATTATATAAAAGAATATATGCAAAGCGATGTAACCGTCAGTTCGGTACCCGATAAATTGACAGAATATCAGGAAGCGTCAATGTTG